>CAZWKM010000006.1:0-22466 GCA_964634165.1 uncultured Pirellulales bacterium
TTCATTTATCTAATCTTTTATCTCACATTTCAAAAAGATTTCTTCTCGCTTGCCTTTCGATATAAGAAGTGTGCAATTCCAAGAGAACCCCCAAATACAACGATATTAGCAAGCAATGAATACATCGAGTTCCCGCTGATGATTGCATAATAATCAGCAATAAGGTAAACAGGAAATGCCAAAAGTAAAGTTAATAAAAAGATTGTTAACCTTGAGGCTTGTCGTGTTGCATTTTTTGTAATTAGAGAGAAAAATACCCCGTAAAGAATCCCTGCTAAACAACCACAAAATACCATTACCGTTGTATGAACACCTCCCCATCCTGGACGAATTAGCATGTCCGGTCTCCCAAACGCTTGTAGTAATCCGATGCTAACGGCTGAGCTAAGCAAGCCCAAGCAGCCGCCAAGAGAAAGACCAAACACAATACAGTTGGTGGTTGAGATTGCTTTGGAATTGTCAGGGAGAGAAACTTCAGCCTCTCGCGGCTTGTCCAAGTGTTCAGAATTGGTATTTGATTTGGCCATAAACCAAACGATTTAGGTAATTCCGGCATTTAGATACTAAGAAACACACAGCCGATGGTGAGAGTCGAACCCACAACCTCAGCTTTACGAAAGCTGTGCTCTGCCATTGAGCTACATCGGCATTTACGTCGGCTATAATACTGATGGTTGCCTGGTTTGTAAAGGCCGTTAAAAAGTTCGGCGGAGGTGAAATTGGCTTTGATTGGCTTTGAATTGGGTTTGTTTTCAGACAGTCTGCAATTGGCAAAATTTTCATAATCGGCTGTTATTAAAGATGTTACGTTCATTTGAGCATCCGGTAAATTGGCTTTGTTTTGCATAATTGACTCATAGCCACAAAGGCACTAAGGCACTAAGGCACAAAGGAACAAAGGAACAAAGGAACAGAGTGATAGAGCGAATCTCAAGAACCTTTTGCCTGTGTGGGCCGGTCGATTTCTGGGCGTTACGACGGTTGGCGAGGATTTGTGCTTCGGTAGTCATGATAAATGCTCCTTTGTTATTGGTTATTGATAATTGATAATTGATTATTGACCATTTTAGCCTATTTTAGCATATTAGTTAGATATATATTATACAATATTAAAAGTTAAGTGTCAAGTGAAATTTTTATAATTAGACAAAGATTTTTGAGTGGATAATAGATACTTCGGTAGTGATACCAATTACAATTAAAGATTGCCGATAGAATCAGACATAGTGCCGACTGGAAGGGTCTGGATTCCTGCTTTCGCAGGAATGACAGGCTCAGGCAATCGGCAATAACTAAATAGAATTGGTGTGAGGAGTGAGCTAAAGTGAACTAAAGTGCCTAAAATGCCTAAAGTGAGCTAAAGTTGGATTCTTGATGCTGGATGCTCGATTACCGGTTTAATTCTGATTGGTCCGCAATTCGTCGAGCTTCTTGCGATATTTGTCGGCAATCCCGGGGTCCTGACAGGCAGCCAGCCCTTCTTCAAGAACCGCTATGGCCTTCTCCGTGTCTGCACCCTTCTCGCATAACTTGCCCAGGCAATAAGGAATTATGTTGGCGTGCGAACCGGCAGGGAACTTCTCTTGATATTCCCGAAGAACTTCTATGGCCTTATCGTAATCCTTCAACAGGTCCCGATAGACGGTGAACTTGCCAAACAACGCCCTGTCGGCGCTCAATTCGTCATTAGAGAGCTCACTCTGTCGGTCATACCAGTAAAGGGCCTGGTCAGACTCTCCCGCAGACTCGTAAAGACCCCCGATGAAGCGAGGTAGATAACGGGCGTATCTGCTGTTCGGATACTCGTTCAGGACCCGCTTGCTGTATTTGGCCGCCGTGTCGTAATCCTCGAGCAGCCGATAGCTGTATCCGATCCGATAAAGGGCGTCGCACATCTCCGGGCTGTCCGGAAATTCCTCGCACAGGAACTCCAATACTTCAATCTCCCTGGTGTGGTTCGAGGCGTACGCAAACGACCTTGCCACGTCAAGAATGGCCTTCGGTGTAGCCTTACCCTTCTCGATGTCCCGCATCAGCCCCTCGAGGCCCGCCAGCAGGCTTTTATCGTCACCCCGTTTAATCTCCAGGCACAGCAATCTGCCCTTCGCCAGCACGCCATGCCGTGTCTTCGGATACTCCTCCACCAAATACCGGTAGACCGGCTCAGCCCGGTCGGGCTTGTCCAACTCTTCCATCTCGAGATAGAATCCTATGTCATACACCAGCCGCGGCAGATTAGGGTCATCGCGATTATCCCGGAGCAGCTCCTGAAGCGCCTCGATTCCTTTGAGCTTTTCCCCCGTCTCCAGGTACAGAAGAACCAGAGACTTCTGGGCCTTCATCGGGTATTCGGTATCCTTGTGTTTATCAATAAGATGACGGTACAATTTCTCCGCGAACTCAGGTCTCTCATCCAAAGAACTTCTGTAGCGCTCGGCGATGCCAAAGACCGCCCCAGGAAAATCAGGATGCCGCGAGAAATCCTCGAACAGCTTATCCACGCACGCCTGTGCCTGCTCCAGACGCTCTTCGTTGAGCAGATAGACCAAACGGGAACCGGCTTTCGAGACAACGATTCGTTCCGGATGATGCCGTATCTCGTATATGTGGCGAAACGCCAGATTCTTCAACGCATGCAGCGTGTAAACCGTCCCAGGATGGTGCTCGACCACATACTCGTAAAGCAGCCGTTCTTCGTCCCGGTTCCGGGCCGGTCCGCCGGAACTGCCCGTGTGCACTCTTGGCCCGCCGTCGAGCTGCTCATAGTGCTGTGTCCGCGAGGTCCTGTACTTAACCGGCTTGTGGCCCCTGATCTGAGCAAACAGCTGGACAACATCCGGATGGGTGGCGGAATCGGCAATTAACTCATCCATCGCCCGCTGAGCCCCGTCCGTGTCTGCGAACTCGATTCCCAATACCACCATCCTGCCCTTAGCCCACAAGGCATATACATTACCAGGATAGCTCTTTATCAAATACTCGTAAATTTCCCCGGCCTGCTCATGTTTTCTCACCGACTTGTATTTCCGGCCTATCTCATAAATCGCCTCGGGCAGATTCGGGTCCCGAGCGAATCCCTTAATCAAATCCTCAAATGCTGCTTCCGCCTCGGCGTAGTCCTTGGAGTCGATTAGCAACACGGTAAGGCCCTTGCGGGCTTGTAAGGCGTCAGCCGTGCCGGGATACTGCTCTATGATGTCATGATAGAGCGCAGCCGCCTTAGAGTAGTCTTTTTTGTTGTGACAAACCTCCGCCTGCTCCAACTGCTCCGTGGGGTACGAGGAATATTGGTCCGCTCCTACAAAAACGGGCATCAGTGTCCAAAAAAGGACAACGCATAAGAGCCAGGGAAGAAATCTCTTAACTACCTTTACCGCCCCTTTCATGGAAGACTCCTTTGTCAGAACCCTCAACCCCAGCTTTACGAAAGCTGCGCTCTACCATTGAGCTACATCGGCATTCTTTCGCCCATCATATCAATTATTCAGCGGTTTGTAAACAAGCAATATTGGTGTCAGTCGAACCATTCGTCTTGCGGGTCGAAGGCGGGGATTGAGACATTGACGATTCGCATCCTGCCCACGGCACGATGGCGGCAGCCGGGCTTGATAAAAATGGAAGTAAAGGGTTTCACCGGCACGCTCTCGCCATCAAGCTCCATATATCCGTCGCCCTCAAGGATAAGATAGACCTCGGTGAGCTTTTTGTGATAATGCACCCTCGCATCCTGCTTGATGTCAACTATGTGCATCGTGGCTGTGGGGTTTTCAGGTGAGACAAAGGCCCGCCGGGAGAAGCCGCAGGGGCACTTCACTGCATCGATATCGTCGAACCGTGCAATCATATAGTTTGCCATATTCTGCTCCCAAAACAGCCTTGAATCCCCGGCTGTGAACTCAAATTGCCTTGTAGAAAACACAGTAGATTGTCATTTCAAGCGAGCCAAAGGCGAGTCGAGAAATCTGTTTTTAATAGATTTCTCCGCTCCGCGATGCTACGCACCGCTTCGGTCGAAATGACTTATGGTCTTTTCTACAGAGCAAACCCAAAACTAAAAACTATTGAAATCGCAACAAGCCTCGTGTATATTCTGCCGCATTGAGGCGACTTAATCAAAGATAGTAAAAACCTGTAATGGAGTAATTGTGATGAATTCGAAAGCCAATGCCATCGTGGCCCAATCCGGCGGCCCGACCGCAGTAATCAATTCAAGCGCCTGCGGAGTAATCCAGGAAGCGCTCAAATCGGGCAAAATCGGCCGGGTAATAGGCGCAACCAACGGCGTATTAGGCGTATTAAAAGAAGACCTGTTCGATATCTCGGCGGAAAAGCCGGAGACTATCGAGGCACTAAGGCAAACACCCGCAGCCGCCATTGGTTCGTGCAGATATAAGCTAAAATCACTCGAAGAATCAAAAGCGGACTTCGAAAGAGTGCTCGACGTTTTCGGCGCCCATAACATCCGTTACTTCTTCTATGCCGGCGGTAATGATTCGATGGACACCGCCGACAAGGTCAACAATCTCGCTGCGGACGCCGGCTACGAGCTGGTCTGTATGGGCATTCCGAAGACGGTCGATAACGACCTTGCCTGCACCGACCATTGTCCGGGCTATCCCAGCGTGGCAAAATATGTCGCAACCTGTGCCGCCGAGGCCGGCCGGGACACCGAGGCGCTTTATACAACAGATACCTGCACGATTCTCGAAGTGATGGGAAGAAATGCCGGCTGGATAGCGGCAGCAACAGGTCTGGCCGCTCGTTGTCCCGAAGACGCACCGCATCTTGTATATCTGCCCGAAGCTGCCTTTTCCTTCGATAAACTTGTAAGCGACGTCAAAGAAGTGCTCAAAGAATTGGGCAGAGTTTTTATCGTTGCAGGCGAAGGACTTAAAGATGAAAAGGGCCAATACATAACGGCTGATAAAGGAACGTTCGGTAAAGACAGTTTCGGTCATGTTCAGCTTGGCGGCGTCGCCGAGATGCTAAAGGCCGTGATTGAAAAGGAAGTGGGCATAAAGGCACGCTTCAATAAGCTCGGCACAAATCAGCGAAGCGCTATGCACTTCGCCTCACTGACCGACGTCAACGAGGCCTATATGTGCGGGCAGATGGCAGTAAAGTATGCGATGGAAGGTGTCAACGCCAAAATGGTAACCCTCGTTCGCGAAGAAGGCCCGGAATACAAATGTACAACGGGGCTGGCGGATTTGAGAGAAGTGGCCAATGGCGAAAAGAAAGTACCTAAAGAATTTATAAATGATAAGGGTAATCATATCACCGATGCAATGCGGGATTACGTCCGGCCGTTGGTGCAGGGCGAGGCACTCATCACCGTAGGCGAGGATGGCCTGCCCGTGTTTATGAGATTCGAACGCAAACCGCTGGAAAAGAAATTGCCAAAGTACCTTTAATCGAGAAGGATAAAAAATGAAAGAGTTGTTTGACATTACGGGCAAAGTAATCGTGATTACCGGCGCCGGCGGCGTTCTCTGCAGCACAATGGCCAGGGCACTTGCCGGTGCCGGAGCAAAAATCGCCTTGCTGGATATAATCGAAACCGCTGCAAGCAAAGTTGCCGACGAAATTAAATCCAACAATGGCCGGGCCGTTGCGATTAAATGTGATGTGTTAGATAAAAAAAGCCTGGAGGCGGCTAAAGAGAAAACCATAGCCAAGCTCGGCCAAGTTGACATATTGATTAACGGCGCCGGCGGCAATAAAAAAGAAGCCACGACAACGCCTGATATGAAGTTTTTCGATTTACCGGCCGATGCAATCCGGTTCGTATTCGACCTGAATTTTTTGGGTACGTTTTTGCCGAGCCAGGTTTTCGGCAAAGAGATGGCCGAAAAGAGCGGCGGCGTAATATTGAATGTTTCGAGTATGAATGCCTTTCGTCCCCTGACGAAAATAGCTGCTTACTCAGCGGCCAAAGCCGCCGTGAGCAATTTCACCCAATGGCTTGCGGTGCACTTGTGTCAAAACTATTCCAAAGAAATTCGCGTCAATGCAATTGCACCGGGGTTTTTTCTGACCGAACAAAACCGGTTCCTCCTGACCGATGAGAAGACCGGCGAGCTGACCGACCGCGGCAAGACAATCATCGACCATACGCCGATGGGAAGGTTCGGTGAGCCGAAAGAGCTCATTGGAACCGTTATGTGGCTGTTAAGCGATGCAGCGAAATTCGTTACCGGAATCGTCGTCCCGGTTGACGGCGGCTTCTCCGCTTTCAGCGGAGTCTGATATAATTGACTATTGACTATTTGCTATTGACTATTGATTAAGGAAGAAAAAATGACAGAACTTGATCCGGCAAAAGCACTAAAGGATTTTAAGCCAAAAAAAAGTTTCTTCGTCGGTATCGATTCGGACGGCTGCGCCTTTGATACGATGGGGATAAAGCAGCGGGAGTGTTTCTGTCCCTGGCTCATCGGCTATTTTGGCCTGCAGCCCGTGGCCCAGGCGGCACGTGAATGCAAGGAATTTGCTGACCTGTTTTCCAAAACGCGCGGGTTCAACCGGCATAAAACAACCAAGCGTATCATAGCAGAGCTGCTGCCATCCCATCCGATGGCCAAGGCCGGAAATTTTCAGGTCCCGCAATTTCCGCACTATTTTGCCTGGGTCGATGACCCCAAAAGTTTACTCAGCAATGATGGGCTTAAACGTGCCATTGCCGAGACCTCAAATCCAGACGCCAGGCGTGAGCTGGAAAATGCACTTGCCTGGAGCAAAAAGGTCAACGAGGCCATAGGCCAGATTGTAAAAGGTTTGCCGCCGTTTCCGTTTGTGCGGGAGAGTCTCGAGAAAATCACACCATTAGCTGACGTTATCGTTGTCTCGGCTACGCCCTGCGAGGCACTTTCGCGTGAGTGGGAAGAGCACGACATCGCTAAATACGCCGAGGTCATAGCGGGCCAGGAAATGGGCAAAAAGGCCCAGCATCTTGAATACGCCGCAAAGGGCAGATATGAAAGGAACCACGTCTTAATGGTCGGCGATGCGCCGGGTGATATGAAGGCGGCCAGGGCGAACGATGCCTTGTTCTATCCGATTAATCCCGGTGATGAGGCCAAGTCGTGGAAGCGGTTCCACGATGAGGCATTTGATAAATTCATCGATGGCGAATACGCCGGAAGCTATGCGGAAAAAGTAATCGCCGAATTTGATAAATACCTGCCTGAAACACCACCCTGGAAAAAGTAAGAATCGTGAATAGTGAAGCGAACCACGAACAACGAACAACAAGCAACGAACAACGAATTAGAAATGGTAATTGAACGGCAAAACAAGGATGGTTACATTGGAAACGACCAGGCCCAGGAAGCAATTGCCGAGTTCTTTGCGCAAAACGACTATGCCGGCAAGCGGATTCTGGTGCTAATTCCCGATAATACCCGTTCCGGCCCCGTAGGTAACATATTCAAAATTATTTATGGTTGTCTGGAGCAAAAGGCAAAGGCCGTCGATTGTTTAGTTGCGCTCGGGACCCACCAGCCTATGACGCAGGAGCAAATCTGCAAAAGACTTGGTATGACACCAGACGAGCGTACCGGTAAATACGCATCGGTAAGACTTTTCAATCACGAATGGCAAAAGCCCGAAACGTTCACTTCTATCGGGAAAATCTCCGCCGACGAAATCCACCGGATAAGCGGCGGTCTGTTTCGCGAAGAAGTCGATATCACAATCAACAAACTTATTTTTGATTACGATGAATTTTTCATTTTAGGCCCTGTCTTCCCGCACGAGGTCGTGGGCTTTTCCGGTGGGCATAAGTATATCTTTCCCGGAATCTCAGGCGGCGAAATCATAAACTTTTTCCATTGGCTCGGCGCCGTGGTGACAAACCCTGTGATAAACGGCAACAAATGGACGCCGCCGCGGCAGGTGGTTGAAAAAGCGGCTTCGTTTATAAAAATGCCACGGAAATTATTTGCCATAGTGGCCGTGGAAAATATGCTCAAGGGAATATTCATCGGCGATTGCACAGAGGCCTGGGAAAAAGCTGCCGACCTGTCCAGGGACGTCCATATCATCTATAAAGACAAACCATACAAAACAATTCTCGGCATAACAGCGAAGATGTACGAGGACATCTGGACGGCCGGCAAGGTTATGTACAAGCTCGAACCGATACTCGCCGACGGCGGGACACTGATTATCTATGCTCCGCATATCACCGAGATTTCCTATACACACGGCAAAATTATCGATAAAATCGGTTATCACACGCGCGATTACTTTCTTAAGCGAATGGACAAATTTGCCGGTATCCCGCGGGCAGCGATAGCACATTCTACACATGTTAAAGGCATCGGCACATACGTCAACGGCGTCGAAAAGCCCAGGGCCAACGTGGTGCTCGCCACCGGCATCAGCAGGGAACGATGCCGAAAGGTGAACCTGGGTTATATGAATCCGGACCAGATTGATATAGCTAATTATGAAAATAAGGAAGAAAAAGGCATTCTTGTCGTCCATAACGCAGGTGAAATATTACATAGATTGTCGGGCGGACATATACCTACAATTTGATTTCAAATTTCAGATTTCAGATTCAATAATTTTTTCGGAGAGGGCAAATGATGCGAACAATCAATTTTACAGCCGGTTTGATTCTTGTATTGAGCTTGTGTGTGAGCATGCCTTTGTCGACTGAGGCGAAAGGCCAGGATGCGACGGCTAAGCAATTCGAGGTGGCCTCCGATTCGGCGGAGATTGCAGGTTATTCGTTGAGCAAAGTGCACCGCTGGCTTCACGAAAAAGCGCTCAAGCAGATCGAACCCGAGACAAAGCTTTACCGGGCGGACGGCAATTGGAATTATCGTGATACGGCGGCGGACTGTTATCCGTTTTTGGTCTGGGCCGCTTACGTGGTTGACGAGGAGGCACTAAACGGGCCGGTGCGGGACGTGCTGCATGCGGAGATTAAGCTCTGCAATCACCTCGACCGAATTCCGGCGCCTTATGATTTTGCGAAGAAAAAGAAGGTCGAGGATATTTCCTATGATGAAATGGTATACCAGGCCTCGGAGTATGTCAAAGACGGACTGATAGCCATAGTGGAGGTTACGGGAAAGGACGAATGGTTTGCGAGGATGAAAGGGATTGAGGAGGACCTTTGGAAGCATGCGAGGATCGATACGCCTTACGGGAAAATTCCTTCGAAAAATGTCGAGGTCAACGGCGAGCAGCTTCAGGCGCTGGTTCGACTATATACAATGACGGGCGAAGAGAAGTTCCTTACCTGGGCCGAGCGATTAGGGGATTACTATCTGTCGAAGGGGGATTTTGTTCCCACGAGACTGCGCGACCACGGCTGCGAGATAATCGGCGGATTAGGGCTGCTGCTGGGTGTCGAATCCAGGGTTAATCCCAAAAAGGCCAAAAAGTATGCAAAGTCGATTAAATATATGCTCGATCAGATTCTGTTGCGCGGGCTCAATGCCGATGGTATTATGATAAATACGATTTCCGATAAACCGGGGCCCCACGAAGGTCGGCTCAGTGACGGCTGGGGGTATGATTACGTTGGGAATCTGTGTTACGATATGGCGATGGATAAGAATGTTTATCGCGGGCGTATCGAGCAGACGCTCGGCAAGCTGGCCAAGCCGATGTATAAAAATTACCCGTGGGAGGGCAGCTCGATTGACGGATTTGCCGATTCGATCGAGGGGGCGATTTACCTTTTGAACCGTGTCCCGGTCGAAGAAGGATTCGCCTGGGTCGATACCGAGATGGCCAATAACGTGGCACGGTCGAAAGAGCCGCTCGATACAGCAAAGCTGTGGGGGACGATGAAGCTCGAATCCAACGGCGTGCGGACGGTGATAATGCACGCGTTGATGCATACTCGCGGCCTGATTGCCCGGCCGTGGCGGCGCGACCTGAAACTCGGCGCCGAACAGACCGGCAGCGGCCTGAGAATAGTGCTCAAGGCGGACATGCCCTGGAAGGGTAAGTTGATTTTCGACGTTCCGCGACATCGGTTGTATATGGGCTTCGAGAAGGATTGGCCGAGGATGAATACGCTGCCTGAGTGGTTCACCGTAGAGCCGGAGGGCCTCTACTCTGTTGTCGATATAAGGGCCGACTCGATTGTGCGGCGAAGAGGCAAACAACTCCGCGAAGGCCTGAAGGTTGAGGTCAAGGGTGATCGGGACCTGCTTCTATTGATTGAGCGGCCCCATTTTCGGTGAGAATGGAATGTTGATTTCAGGCGGAATGGGCGGTAAAATACCATCGTCAAATTCTCAAACGTGTTCGGTGGAATTTGGTGCGGAAGCATTTGATAAATAATGAATTGAAAGAGGAGCAGCACGAAATGACAAAAGCAGACATCGGGCTCTGGGGCCTGGCGGTAATGGGTGAAAACCTCATCCTCAATATGGAAAGCAAGGGCTTTACCGTGGCGGCCTTTAACCGCACAACGGAGAAGACCAGAAAGTTCGCCCAAGGCAGGGCAAAAGGCAAAAATATCATCCCCGCCTACGAGGTAAAAGATTTTATCGACTCCATAGCCCCGCCTCGGAAAGTGATGATTATGGTCAAGGCCGGCAAGCCCGTCGATATGGTCATCGAGCAGATTCTGCCCTTTATGGACAAGGGCGATATTATCATCGACGGCGGTAATAGTCATTTCCCTGATACGATTAGACGATGTAAAGAAATCGAAGAAAAAGGGCTGCTCTATATCGGCACCGGTGTCTCCGGCGGCGAAGAAGGCGCACTTCGAGGGCCGGCGATTATGCCCGGCGGCTCACCAAAGGCGTGGGAAAGCATAAAGCCCATCTTCCAGAAAATCGCAGCCCGCACCGACGACGGACACCCCTGCTGCGACTGGGTCGGAGAAAACGGTGCCGGACACTTTGTCAAGATGGTCCACAACGGTATCGAGTACGGCGATATGCAGATGATATGCGAGAGCTACCAGATGATGAAGGCAGGACTCGGAATGACCAATCAGCACATCCACGAGGTTTTCACCGAGTGGAACAAAGGCGAGCTCGATTCGTACCTTATCGAGATTACGCGGGACATACTCGGCTACAAAGATGAAGACGGCAGCGAGGTCATCGACCTTATCCTCGACACCGCCGGCCAGAAGGGGACGGGCAAATGGACCGCCATTGAGGCCCTGAACCTCGGCCAGCCTTTGACGCTCATCGGCGAGGCGGTTTTCGCACGCTGCCTCTCAGCGCTAAAAGAAGAACGCGCTGCAGCATCCGAGGTCCTCACCGGCCCGAAACCGAACTTCACCGGCGATAAAAAAGCATTTGTAGATGACCTGCGCCAGGCCCTATATGCCTCGAAAATCGTCAGCTATGCCCAGGGTTACCAGCTTATGCGCGCCGCCGCAAAAGAATACAACTGGAACCTGAACAACGGTGGAATCGCCCTGATATGGCGCGGCGGCTGCATCATCCGCTCGGTCTTTCTCGGCAAAATAAAGGAAGCATTCGACAAAAACCCGGATTTGGTCAACCTGCTGCTCGACCCATTCTTCAAAACGGCGGTCGAGAAGGCACAGCCCGCCTGGCGGCGAGTCGTTACCACGGCGGTCCAAATGGGTATTCCGATGCCCGCTATGAGTTCTGCGCTGGCCTACTACGACGGCTATCGCAGCGGCCGGCTGCCCGCTAATCTATTACAGGCCCAGCGCGATTACTTCGGCGCACACACCTATGAACGGGTCGATAAACCGCGAGGCGAATTCTTCCACACCAACTGGACCGGCCGAGGCGGAACCACCGCCGCTTCTACATACACAGCTTGACAAGGAAGGCACAGTCCTTACCGAACGGCTGAAAAATTACAGTCCATTCCGGACAAACCAACACTGTCATTGCGAGGCCTGCACAGCAGGCCGTGGCAGTCTCAAAAATATTTAACACCTTGTTTGCACAAGCTTTCTATTTTTCTTCATTCCCCCGCTCATTCAAAACTTTCAAAGGTTCAGCTATGTCGCGAATAATTATATCTCTGTCTTTTACCTTTTGTTGAGGAATTGAAAATTCAAGATTAACGTTATTGATGGTACAAATAGCACGTCCTCCAAGAACAAGGCTGTTCGATGGCATGCTACCAAACATCACCAAGATATAATCTGTGTCTTTCAAGAACGATACTGGATGTCCGATAGCAGAATCTCCTGCATCCATCGTAAGGTTCCCCTGGTAGACAACCTGACCATTACCTCTCTGTCGAACCTTGTATCCAATTGATGAGGTTTTCAACAACGATTCTTGCCCTTTCATGAATGCTAAATAGGCTCTCACGTTAGCGACAAGACCATCGAAGTCATCATCAGACTTAATCGTTACTTCGACAGTCGCAGTTGCTTTTTTGATTGGTTTAACTACATCTGTACTATGCCGCGTTTCATAGATGAAAGGAACCCATAGCGGGTTTGTTATAATCGCAGCGAGTAAAACGAAAAAGCCGCCTATCAGTGCAGCTTGAATTGTACGGTTTTGGTACCACTTTTCAGTATTACTCTTAGGAAATACCTTTTGTTTTTCCAAAATGGTACATTGGATTTTTACCTTCCCCTTGGCCTTTTCCATCTCGGCAAGGATTCCCTTTCCATAATTTTCCAACATACCTTTTTGTGCTAAATTGCCTTCAACTAATCGTGCGGTGGTTTTGGGGATTAACTTTTTGTACTCTATTTCTACTATGCTTAGCAACTTATCTTTGCAGGTGGCCAGTGGGATATGACTGAAGTCTTGTTTCAGTGATTCAATAATTTGTTCTATTAACTTTTGCACAAACTCATACTCAGTATGCAATTGCTTACTAATCCTAACGGTGCTGTTGAATAGTTTACGACTAATGAAATCTTGGGCTATCTGTGCGATTTTTTGATCAAGCTCGCTCTTAGATTCTGACCAATATTTCTTTACCAACAAATCAACAACATCATCGCAATTATTCTGTCGAGTGTTTTTCATCTGCTGTTTTTCCCTTCTAATTCTCTCTGCCAGCCTGATTCCCAAATTATAACCTTTGTGGGCAAAACTTCCAAAAGTTGTTTTCGTAGTTAGATCTATAATTCACTAAACGTTATACCAATTGTAGTTAAAAATTGCCGAAAAAATTGTACATTATACTAACTGAGAGGGCCTGGATTCCTGCTTTCGCAGGAATGACAAAGTTAGGTAATCAGCAATCAATAAATAGAATTGGTATTATACGCTATATGTTGACCTTGCGGAGCGATTCGGGTATTATTTTAGATAATGCCAAATTGGCCGGAATTATGGGGATAACCGGTTAATATAAAGGAAATAAACTATGTATAAAATCTTTATGCTAATCGCCGTACCTGTCCTGATAATCGGATGGATAGCATACGCAATATGGATGCGTAAGGTCTGTGAGGAAGAGAAGAAACAGCCAAAACAAGAATCACAACGTCTTCAGCAAACAAAAAGCGAGGTCGCTGATTACGCACAGAAACTGAAGAACTCTAAGAGACCAACTCGTAAACAACCAGACCAGGATAAGTAATCAGGAAAAAAATAGAGCTACTGTAAGGACAAAAAAATGGCTGAATTTCTCACGGAAGATTTTCTCCTGCAAACAAAAACTGCAAGAACCCTTTACCACGAACACGCCAAAGATATGCCCATCTATGACTACCACTGTCATCTGCCGGCCGACCAAATAGCCGCCGACCATCAATTCGATAACATCACGCAAGCCTGGCTTTACGGCGACCATTACAAATGGCGCGCAATGCGGGCCAACGGCATACCGGAAAAGTATATCACCGGCGATGCAGGCGATTATGAAAAGTTCGAAAAATGGGCCGAAACCGTCCCCTACACCTTGCGCAACCCTCTTTATCACTGGACCCACCTGGAACTTAAGCGATATTTCGGTATCGGCGATAAACTGCTAAATCCGGGCACCGCCAAGGAAATCTATGAAACCTGCAGTGAGATGTTAAGAACGCCCCGGTTCAGCTGCCGCAACATAATGCGAAAAATGAACGTCAAGCTGGTCTGCACCACCGAAGGCCCGCTCGATTCATTGGAACATCACAGAAGAATCCGACAAGACGACTTTGAAGTAAAAGTTCACGCCGCTTTTCGCCCGGACAAAGCTATGGCCGTCGAGAACCTCCCCGCCCTGAACGCCTGGATTGACAAACTCGAAAGAGCTTGCGACACAGAAATAACTAACTTCGCCTCATATATCGAAGCGCTCCGCAATCGCCACTACTATTTCCACGAAAACGGCTGCCGTCTCTCGGACCACGGTCTCGAAACCGCTTACGCCGAAGACTACACCGAAACTGAAATCAAAAAAATCTTTGGTAAGATAAGATCCGGCAAAAAACCGGATGCGTTAGAGCGTCTCAAATTCAAATCAGCGATGATGATTGAATTCGCCCTGATGGACTATGAATCGGGATGGGTAATGCAGCTTCACCTCGGCGCCCTTAGAAATACCAGCACGCGAATGCTAAAAACCGTCGGCCCCGATGCCGGCTTCGATTCAATCGGCGATTTAGAGATAGCGAGACCATTGGCCAAATTTCTCGATGCGCTCGATAAGAAAAACGAACTACCCAAGACAATCCTGTACAACCTGAATCCCAGAGACAACGAGCTGATAGCCACAATGGTCGGCAACTTTCAGGATGGCTCTGCGCCCGGCAAATTGCAGTACGGCTCGGCTTGGTGGTTCCTCGACCAGAAGGACGGGATGGAAAAGCAAATCACCGCCCTTTCAAATATGGGCCTCTTAAGCCGGTTCGTCGGTATGCTGACCGATTCGCGAAGCTTCCTCTCGTATCCGAGACACGAATATTTTCGCCGAATACTCTGCAACATCCTCGGCAGCGACGTCGAAGCAGGACTCCTGCCTAATGATTCAGACTTGCTCGGCAAAATGGTCGAGGGTATCTGCTTCAACAACGCCAAAGATTATTTTCCTATGGCGCTGGATTAGGCTGTTGATAACTGGGCCGTATCCGTTGGAAATTCACTTTAGCACGAATGTGCCTTTTTGCGTCGAGCGAGGACCAGAAGCAAACAGGTCATAACCAACACGGCTAGGGCGAGGCTCCAGAGCGGTGATAGGCCCAAGGCGCTGGGCAGGTACGCGCAGAGTAAGGCCAGTGCAGCGACCAGAAGACTGTAGGGCAACTGCGTGCGGACGTGCTGCATAAGGTCGCAGGAACTGGCGATGGAACTCATAATTGTCGTATCAGAGATGGGTGAGCAGTGGTCGCCGAAGATTGCGCCGTCCAGGACCGCGCCGAGGCTTATCATTGTGGTCAGGCCGTAGGTGTTCCCGTCGAGCGCGAAGGCCACTGGAATAGCGGTGGGGATAAGGATGGCCATCGTCCCGTAGCTCGTGCCCGTGGCGAATGAGGTCACCGAGGCAACGAGGAAAACCGCCGGCGGAAACCAATAAGGTGAGACTCTGCCGGCCAGAAGCGCCGTAAGAAACTCTCCGGTCTTCAGGCTGTCGCAGCAATTCTTAAGCGACCAGGCGAGAATCAATATGACAAAGGGAATCATAGCCCGCCTGACACCCCGCCGGAAACAATTACGTATGACGGAAAAACGCAGCGACCCAAAGAGCTGTGAGCAGAGCAAGGCCAGTATCAGGCCGAATAACGCTGCGAAGTCGAGAATCAGATGAGTGTTCTCGGCGGCACTGATGACGTCGCGCCAGTAAACCAAACTAAGAAGCGAACCGCCTTGTCCGAGCTTAGCAGGGCCGCCGCCATCAACCCAAAGCCCGGTGATATGAAACAATATCAGTCCGCCCAGTGGGATCAGGGCCTTGATTGCCCGGGGGGATTGCTGAGCTACGGCTGGTTGGCTCGAATCAGGAGTGTATTGGGACGGGCCGGCCTGGCTGTTTTCACCGGATGCGTTTGCCTTAGCCGAATCTTCCGCGGTTTTCATCGGGCCGAAGTCCCGGCCTATAATGATATGCAAAAAGACAAACGCAATCATCAACAGACAGTAGAAGCGAAAACTCAGGGCATCAAAGAACATTGAATATCCACTTCTTTCAATGCCGAGCTTGTCTGATATTTGACTAAGAAGGCCCACTTCGTAGGCAATCCAGGTGCTGATGACTGCAAGTCCTGCGATAGGTGCGCTCGTAGCATCCACAAGAAAGGCAAGTTTTTCCCGGCTGACGCGAAACCGGTCGGTGATGGGCTGCATCATCGAGCCGACAATTATGGCATTGGTGTAGTCGTCGATGAAGCACAGCACGCCCATCAGGGCGGTAGCAATCTGAGCGGACTTTCTGCCCTTTACCCACTTCAAGAGCCAGAGTATGATTCCTCTGAAACCTCCGGATGCGATGACGACCTCTATCATCACGAAGATGGGCGGGATAAATGCAAGTATCAGCAGGTTTGAGTTTATTTCGCCGTCTTCGGAGTATAGCCATAGGGTATGGCCCACAAGAATTCCAGCCGACTTTAGCCCCTCGAACCAGGCGACAGGGCTGAGCGGAGCCTGCGGAACCTGCGTCAAGAAACCGCCGGCCACAATGGCAATTCCCAAACTCAGGAGGACATTACGCGTCAAAAAGGCCAGCGAAATCGCCAGTACGGGAGGGACGATGCTGTACCAGGGGAGTGGCTGTGAGCCTTGTTCACCATGCGGCGCAAAACAAGCGGCCAGGGCGCATAGAACAACAAAGATGATAACCGCCACGGCATTTCTTATGAGAGCTCTTGTTTTCAATGAACTGTTATTCTCCGTCTCCGTGGTGCATATTCGGAATCCACATCGTTTTTTACATATCTTACTTCGAGAACAGTTCGAGCAATTCGACCCGCTGCTGCGCCTCGAACACATCATAAGGGAATACAAAGATAACCGGCACAAATCAAGGACAAAAGCACACAAGAACGAGAGGTTGGGCGACAATGACGCAAAAACAGGAGCGAGTCGAAGCGAAGACGGCCATTTTTCTGATGAAATCACAGGAAAGTGTTGACAATGGGCGGCCTTTGTACTTTAATCTATTCGATAAGCACGGTAGAAGAAAGATATACGCGTGTAAGGGTCGGTGCCCGAGTGGCTAAAGGGGATGGGCTGTAAACCCATTGGCGTAAGCCTACGTTGGTTCGAATCCAACCCGGCCCAGTATTCTCTTTCCTAATCAATGATCATTAATCAATCTCTCAGACGCCGCCCCAGGCCATCCGGCCGGAGAGATAAAAAATAAATTCTTTGACTCCACCAAAAAATATCTGCAATATTGCGGTTATTATATGTAAGGCAACATAACATAAGAGAAAAAATATGGATAAAAAAAGGAGTAATTTAGCAATGTTGATTCCAACAATAATAATGGGGGCGCTTGCAATCATTTTTCTTTTCATAGGATACTACAAAGGACAGGGCCAGCACGTCAGCGGCATTAAATCCGCCCTGAATATGACGGTTGTAATCCTGCCGTTACTAATCTTTTCCTTTATCGTGGCCGGTATGGTTCAGGTTCTTCTGCCCGGCGAACTAATATCGAAATGGATAGGGGCCGAATCCGGCATACGAGGAATATTCATCGGCACGGCAGCCGGTGCTCTCGTACCTGGAGGGCCTTACGTCAGTTTACCTGTCGCCGCCGGACTCCTGCGCTCCGGTGCCGGCATAGGAACTATGGTCGCGTTTCTTGCAGCGTGGTCGTTATGCTCGGTTGCCCGTTTGCCGATGGAGGTGGGAATTTTGGGCTGGAAAGTCACGCTCATTCGCGTGGTATGTACATTTTTCTTTCCGCCTATCGCCGGATTGATAGCTCATATATTCTTTGCAGGTTCCAAATGAATATTGGCTATGCAAAAAAATGTTACGTCGCTCAACAGCATGTCTGCAGCCCACTTAACCTTCCGCTCTCCGGATGTGAAAACACATCCTCAACAGCCCCATTTTCCTGAACTTCAGCAGTCACAAGCTGGACAAAGAAGAAAAACTTGTGTATAATGATGTTTGTGCTCAAGCCGGCCAAGTCAATAATCTTAACATTCTTTTCACAGATTTATCACCGCATCTATAAGACCTCCCTCTCTTTCTTTTCTTCTGGCCTGCTCTCTGTCATACGCTTTTACCATTTCATTATATAGTTCTCTGTCCTTAACGAAGCTTTTCCTGTCCCATCTGTGCATTTTGATAAAGATACCATTCTCCAGCAGTTGTTTCTTTAGTTTGCTTTGGTCCTCAGCTTCATAATCCTTCATTTCTCCTATGTAGGCCGATATCAAAGTATTATAATGTTCATTTGCTGCATCGACCCAGAAGTATCTAACGATTGATAAAACTATTAACGCAAGAATTATCAATAAGACTATAGCTGCCCCCACCGTTCCCGAATTTCTATATTTGTCCTTCATTAATATCAGCCCCTTATTGTAACATTTCCCCTTTAACCTGTCCTTCGACTCTGTGGCAACACTCTATACTCATTATCTTAGTAGCTCACTTCCTCAAAAACGAGGGCGTTATTCTGAATATCAAATTCTATGTATTTTAATCTTTCACATCTAACTTCATTGGTTGTGTTAAATTGGTTAAAACTCGCAATAATTTCTCTGTGCTTTTCTGCCCTTTTGTTCTTGATTTTTTTTGAGGCTAATAATGGTTCAATGTCACTTTGTCGATTTGGTATATAATACTGTTCTATCCAATCGACATATCTTTGAATTTGAATAACATTACGCTCATTTGCTTCACCTGCTTTTAATTCGATAGGCATAACAACCCTTTGGTTATTATTAAAAACGGATAATAGAATATCAATTCGTCGCATTCCCACTCCGCAGGAAACTTCATCGCCAATCCATTCAATAGTCCTATTATTTAAGATGGCGTTGTCTAAACTGTTATTTGTCCCTTTTCCTATATTTTTTACAATATACGCCCGCAGATGTGCTTCAAAAGATTTCCTCTCAGTATATTTTTTAATTAAACGGGGCAATATATTGATTTCTTCCCTTCTACCTTTATAACTCCTCTCGGGACCATCTTTACACACTATTCTTTGTGTATTTAAATCAAATGATAGCATTTTTTTATCACAACTAATTTCGATCCTGCGGTTCTTATTTCTAATAAGCTGAATGAGTCTTTCTGCTTCGTAAATGGTAATCATAGTGTTGCCACGATTAGCTTTCAATTTTCTGTATATTAGGCTCCAAAGCATTTGGTGAGGTGATTGTATATGCTTTATCTCATCGAGTGCCTCCCATTCTGTAACACCTTCTGCATAGACTCTATAAGGTTCAATCAAGGTCCTAAAGGTTAACGATTTTTCCAATTCATTTTTTAAATATTGGCAGTCATCATTATTGTCTAAAAACGACCAGTCATTCTTAGCCCTAAAAATCCCATAGAACTTTCCATCAAATATATTTTGTTGCAAATTTTGTTGCAGATAAAAGATTACAAAATCACCCCTTCTTATCCTGCTTGCATCTGCAATCATTCCGACCAACATGTGTTCAGTCGTTGGATATAGGGCACTTCGAGGAGTATTGTTAAAATCGATGACATTATCCTTTGCACCGGTTCCAGCAAAAAGATATTCCAAGTGGCACTTAAAAGTTATTAAATCAACGATAAAAACGTGCGTGGTCATTTTTTTCCTCCTCACTTTTTCTTGAATAAAAAAATATACTCATGCTTAAAAATATAAAATCCACCGACAAGCGCCCGATATCTCCACAATTCTTTCTGATTCCGCTTGCCAAAAGTTTCCTCAAAATTTTTAACGATGATGCTCTTTAGAGAAAAACCTCTTTTCAAAACCTCCTGCATTGTCAGAAACCCTAACGGTATCCATTCTCCCTTGGAGTATTTGTCCCCTATTACAAGTGCAAAATATCGTCCTCTATCCAAAAATTTTGAGGCATGTTCAACAACTCTGCTCATTTTTTCAAGGAAATCATCGACAGACCGAGCATTTGATAAATCTCTTGGGTCCTTGCTGAACTTAATGATGTCAAAATACGGGGGGTGCATAATTAAAAGCTGCACGGTTTTTAGGCCGTACTTCTCCAACACAGGCCCGTAATCAATCTCTGTGCTGTCGCCAACTATCACTTCGCTAACAGTATTAAACTTGTTTGTCTCGGATTTTATCAAGTTATTTGCGGTTTCAGTCACATCCTCTTGAAGCTCTACCCCAATAGAGTTTCTCCCAAGTCTTTGTGCTTCAATTAGGGTTGTGCCGCAACCAGCAAAAGTATCCAAAACCCATTCTCCCTTTTTCGTATATCTTTTCATCATTTGATTGGGAATCTGGGGGATAAAATTGCCCCAATAATCTGCTTTGTGAACCCCGGATGAATCGCGCTTATCTAAAATCCAAAGACTATCTGTCGTAATATCAGAATACTCTTTCCAACGGTTAAGATTTATGTCGTTGACTTTGTTAGTCCTATACTCATTTATCGCTTTTGCTAACCGGCGCAAATAATATTTGCACCGTTCTAACGTTCGTGCTTCAATTATTTGGTTCAACTCATCAAATAAGTATTTTTGATTTAACTTGATAGTATCACCGTTCATGCCAATGTTGAACAAACCCTTTGTATCCACCTTGAAATATTTTAGTTCCCTTTGCAAATCAAACGCTGCTTCTCTTAATTGCGTGATAGATTCTTGTTTGCTAATATGCCCAATTACTTCAAGCAGTTTCGCCTTATTCAAGATCATAGCTTTATCAATACCGCTTAGTTGCTTTTCAGGGAATAGAGTCTTTGCTTTACTATCTGACCTCATATCTTGTCTTCTTTCTTTGCCTAATTACACATAACCATTTACACGCCATACACTACCCAAAACTGCAATTGCCGTCAATTCCAAAAATCCGCGCAATGCGGGTTAAATACTTTCCCGGGTTATTTTTGCACCGACGGGATTGAGTCTTTGTTCGATTCTTTCGTAGCCGCGGTCGATGTGATAAACCCTGTTGACCACCGTAGTTCCCTCGGCAGCCAGCCCGGCCAGGACCAATGCGGCCGATGCCCGCAGGTCCGAAGCCATCACCGGAGCAGCTATTAACTTCTTTACACCCGCCACTATGACGGTCGGGCCTTCCTTGCGCAAATTCGCCGCCATTCGATTTAACTCGGCAACGTGCATAAACCTATCGGGAAATATCTTTTCGATTATGACGCTATTGCCCTCGGCAAGCGAAAAAAGTACCATAAACTGGGCCTGCAAATCGGTGGGGAAGCCCGGATAGGGCTGCGTGGTAATATCAGCCGGCTTTATGGAACCGCTGCGGGCAACGACACAGCCGTCGCCGGCGGCATCGACCGTTACGCCGACGTTTCTCAACCTGTCAACGACGGCCATCATATCATCGAGCCGACAGTTGTGCAGCCGCAGCTCTCCTGCCGTTATAGCGGCGGCGACCATAAATGTTCCGGCCTCGATTCTGTCCGGAATTACCTGGTACTCGACCGGCTGCAACTGTCTGACTCCTTCAATAATCAGCCGGGGCGAGCCGATGCCGCTTATCTTTGCCCCCATTTTATTAAGACAGTTTGCAAGGTCGGCTATTTCCGGCTCACAGGCAGCCGATTCGATAACGGTTCGACCCTTTGCCAGCGTTGCGGCCATCAGCACATTTGCGGTTCCGAGCACGGTCGAGCCGAAAGGCCCACCCATAAAAATATCTTTGCCGGTCAAACCTTTAGGCGCTTCGGCGATGATATATCCGTTTTCAAGATGGATTTGTGCGCCAAGCTCCCGCAGGCCCCTTATGTGAATGTTAATCGGCCTGTCGCCAATTGCACATCCGCCGGGCATTGAAACCTCCGCCCTGCCGCAGCGGGCAAGCAGCGGGCCGAGTATGCAAATGCTGGCCCGCATCCTGCAGACAATTTCATAATCGCCCACCGGATTATCAATTACCGTCGAATCTATGCACAAGTCGCCGCTGCGGTTTCTGGTTGCCTTGCAGCCCAACTGGCCAAGCAACTTGCGAAAGACGGAAATATCTGAAAGATGAGGCACAGCTTTAAGAACCGATTTGCCGGCGGCTAAAATAGCAGCGGCCATTATCGGCAGAGAGGCGTTCTTCGAACCGTTTACTGTAACCGAGCCGGAAAGGCGAACAGGGCCTTCAATGTGAAATACGTCCATAATCTATTTTCCATTGACAAGCGACAACCAACAATCGACAATTAAAAAATAGTAAATATTCAATAGTAAATAGTCAATGAAATTCGTGGGCTTTATAACCTTAACAGACATTATCTGGCTGGGAGGGGTGATATTATTCGGCGGCTGGCTGCTTAAAACATCTCTGGGCAGAAAGGCCCTGGCCGATTCGATGCCTCGTCGAAATAATATGCCTTTTTACCTGCCCTTTATCCCATTTTCCCTGTGGCTTGGGGCTGCTCCGCTTGCAATATTAATCACAAGAGAAGCCCTGCCTGACCTGCCGGATTGGCAAAGCGC
>CAZWKM010000007.1:0-20454 GCA_964634165.1 uncultured Pirellulales bacterium
AGATAGTCCATCGGCCGGTTGTGTTCCGGGCAGATTCTTTTGTCGGGAATATTGATGCCAAGAAGGACTTTGACATAATTTCTAAGGTCCCGCCTTGTCCTCGGCCGACTTCGCCGAAGCTCAGAGTAAATGCAAGCTGCTTTTTCGATGTCATCATAACTTGTCGATTTGTCCAAAACTAATTGTGCCATTATTATACCCTCTGATTTTTAATGTCATTTACAGATTGGTTGCGGCTTTTTGGTATGCAATTCAGGCGGCCAAGAGCTATCTTGCGCTTGTAGTATTAATTACTCTTTAGTTCGTTTTTTCATTCATCATACTATATATTTTTGTTACCATATCGCGCCGGACTCGAGGTGGGAGCGTAATAGGAAACTTCTTCCCATCACGAGCATCAGTGACTATGTAACCATTTTTAATCTGCCCAATATCTTGCCACGGTATAAATCTCATCTCGCGATTATTTTTGAGTATTCTCAGGCCATCATCGTGAAGTTGCCACTCAAAACCAAACATTCTGTATTTACCATATGTCCACAAAAATATGAAAATCCCCGACGGGAGCAGTAAAGTCAACATAAGGAAAGGGAAAGTCGGGAGCCCTCTTACGTACCCTATAATCTGCAGTGTACCTAAGCACACGAATATAAATAAAATCGTGAGGATAAATGTTGCCTTCACTCTCTTGGTGTCTACATGAAATACATATCGTGCATTTTCCACGATTGAATTCCTAACCGAACTAATACTTTTCTCAAAAGCAAACTACCATTTTTCATGACTTTCGTGGTTACTTTACCAGCAAGTGCCGCTCGGTGCCGGGCTGCAAGTGTATGGTGATGCCTTCATTTAGCTGCTTGCCTGTAAATGTTGATTTCGAGTCGGACGTTAGGTCGCGAACCGTATAGCGTTTTTCGCTTTCAACGGTGAACCATTCCGGGAACTGGTTGATGCGAGGCCAATCGAGAGGCATATTCATAATTGTCTTATGACGCGGCGTGTCAAATAGGATTTTCCCTTCCCACTTCTTTTCGGCACAGATACTGATTTTGAGAACATCACCTTCCTGAACAGCCCCGAAGATAACATCTTCCCGCCAGGGCCGGATAGTAAGGCCCTTCGTTTTCCACAGGCAATACATAATGGTGGTTCTGGCGAAGTTGCCGTCCCCGTGCCATCCTTCGATGATGCCGTCGGGCTTCTGCTTTTTCCACATCACCTTTATTTCGCTGTCAATCCACTGTCCGGCTGAGGGAACGGGTTCGCGATTGTAAAGGTTAATGGCGCTCTCGATGGAATCAGCATAGCCATCGGCGCTGTCGCTTTCCCACCTGTAATTTCTGTAGTTTTCATTGATGCTGTCAAGGGCTTTCAGAACGGCCTGTCGGTAGCTCTCGGTCTTGTCTATGAGATACACTGTGCAATATCCGTTCAGATTATAGCCCCATGTATCAGCGATACCTTCGGTGTGTTCGCCGGTTTGAGGATTGACGGAGTTATAAAAAAGACCGTGGTCGTTGCGGCCAACTTCCAAAATACGGTCAAGCATTTCGTGAATTGGTTTCTGGTAAGCCTGCTTTTTCTCCGGCAAAGTAAAGTGTACCGTCGCATACAACTCACACAGGCCTGAGACGATTTCGCAGCCGTGGTCCCTCAGTCTAAGTTTCGTTTCATCTCTTGTGGGGTGATGTTTGTCGAGCAAGTAGTAATCGCCGAGACGGATAGCCCACTGAAGATACTTCTTTTCACCGGTCATCCAATAGATGCGTGAAAGCGCCTGCAGCATCTCGCCGTTTATTTCCTGGTTGGTGGACGGGATTTTCCCATACTTCGTTTCGATGGGGGCGTGCTTCCATATATCATCAAGGATGCCGAGCATCCGTTCGCACCAGGGGCTCGGCCCGAGCCATTCCGTAAGCGGCAGCAGGCCGTCTTTGATGTACTCCGATGCCCCGAAGATGATGCGGCTCATATTCGGCTTGGCGTCCTGGAAATTCCGTTTAGAAAAGGAGTATGTATCCGGCAGATTTCCAATGCGGCAGGTAAGCTTCGTTTCGGTGCGAAGCATATCCAGCATACGCCCCTCGAAAAGGGGCCGGTCTGTAATAGCCGCAGTGAGCACCATAAAGGGGTAGTTATCCGCGGCACTGTCCTGAGCATTCCAGATGTCCTTGTTCCTGCTGAGGTTCCTCGGAATTAATCCTGTTGTGGGGTCGGCTTGTTCCAGCCAGCCTTTGACGAAATTTCGACAGCGAACAAATCCTTCATTGGCAAGGCGCCCGTTCTCTGCGGCTTGCTTAAAGGCTTCATCGTCTGCTGTGCCGACTTTGCCGACGCCGCGTTCGGCCAGTTCCTTGAGTTCAGTGAGGTGGTGCTGATAGACGCCGCGCGGGTTGGTGTTGTGCTTTTTGCAGAGCGACGCGGCCATCCCGACGACCTCGCCCATCATCCCGCACGTCCGCATAACACGCACCGCGCCCAATGCCTCGTGTGTAACGCTAATATCTCTTCCAGCCATAAAAAGGTTTGGCACGTTACGGGAATAGAGGCATCTGTAGGGGACCCAATATGGTTTCTGATAACTGGTATAGTGTGCTTGTGAGATAAATCCATCACCTTCGAAGCCCTTTTCGTAGCGCTTATCAGGCAAATGCAGGTCGATTGTCCAGGTCGCGGGAACTAAGCCATCGGGGTATTTTTTGTTAGTGAGGAGGTCCTGTTTTTGTAGGATAATATCTCCCAACAAGCGGCGAGACTCACGTTTGCCGGCGATATATGCTGCCCAGGTGAGTTTGTGGTTAGGATATATCTTGTCGACATTCTTGAGACAATCCCAGGCACCGTACATAGCTCTGAGGTTCCAGTCTCGGATGTATTCACTTTTTTCAATGGGGTCGTGGTCGAAGCCACCTTCCCAATACCAACCACCTAATTTTTTGATACCGCCCTGGTCGGCTCTTCCCGGGAACGGCTTGTCGCTAAGGTCCAGCGCCCACGGGCATCGCGGAAACGCCACGGGCTTACCCGTCTCGGCGACGTTCCAGAGATTGCACCGGCCCATGTGGCCTTCTAAGGTAATATCGTAATTTGCACCGGCCAGGTAGCCGATACAGCCATCGCCGGTACAATCAGCAAAGTACTTCCCGATAAAACGCAGTTTTCGGCCGCTTACAATATGTTGTGCGATTACTGCAGTGATAGTATCTCCTTGTCTGGCGACTTCGTTCGCTCGATACTGTAAGAACAAGCTAATATTCTTCTCAGAACGAACCAGAGCAATTCGTTTTTGGTCCTCATAGAGTTCCGCAATGTTTTCCGGGCCATAGTGAGCCCGCTTTGCCGGCTCTAATTCTCGAACTACATCGCCGATATGCGGGTAGGGTTCTAAATTCATATCGCCCCCCAGCCAAACACGCACTTCCGAACTATTATTGCCTCCCAGTACCGGGCGGTCCTGAATAAGCGCTACTTGTACACCCAGCCGGGCCGCCGATACTGCTGTGCAGGTGCCCGCTATGCCGCCGCCGACCACGACCAAGTCGAACTTGCCGGCATCTTCCGGTTGTCGCGGCAAGCCAAGCGCTTTGCTGCGAAATTCCACCATTTCGGGATTTTCGTTAGGCGGGACAAATGTAGGGTCGGTGGTAAAGACGATGGCATCGCACCGCCCCTCAAAGCCGGTCAAATCATGCAAAGCGATGCCAACCTGCTTCTTTGTGACCTCGACCGTTCCCCCATCCTGCCAGTGCCACTTTGCCCCCTCGGTACCGAAGACCGTCTTAAGCAGCTTATTATCTATGAGCACCTGGAACTTGCCTGGCGCCCCCGCCGCCTTCCACGGAGCCGCCCAGTCCCGCGTCCGCACCCACACACGGTACTTTCCCGTTTGTGGGAACTCCACCGTTGTTATGGCGTCCTTGACCGGCTCACCGAGACCGTGCGCCAGAACGAATGGCGAACCCATATGGTCCATAAACTGCTGGTCAACTACCCAGCCGCCGAGCTTCACAAAGCCCTCGGCCTCGACCAGAACGTTCTGCGCCCCAGTAGCCGAAACAGTCGTCAGCAGCAGAACTGCAAACAACATCGTGCTCAAGATACGCATTTTCTTTTTCATTCTTGCCGTTACCTCCTGAACCTAATGGCCTGAAGAATCTTTACTTAAAGAGTTGGTAAAGCATCTCATCTGAGATGGTCATTGTAAACTCACGCCCCGCATCTTCTTCACCGCCCACTTCGTAAGCTGTGCTTTCACGTAAATGTATCGACTTCGGGTCCTTTTTGTCCTCGTAATATTCGATGACAAACTCTCCCTTCGAATACTGCGGAACGTTGATTAAAACTACGCCCTTTTCATTGGTAATAGGGCCCTGCATAAAAATTAACCAGGGCGAGATGTTGTTGCTAATACGGACTGCCACGCCCTCGACAGGCTCGCTTGCTGAATCGATTACTTTTACAAGCACTTTCAAGGCGGGCTGAAAATCCTGGCGCCCCAGATCAAGAACCTGGCCTTGGTCTAATTTGATGCCAGGAATTATGATAGGGCCCCACCGGCTTTCGCCCAATATATAAACTCTCATGGTCAGTTCCAGTCCCGCGGGAATATAGGCCGTCTCGATTTCATTTGATAGCAAATCGTATTTGTAGAACAGATAGCCACCTTTGTTATTCTTTGGTGTCGCCCAGAGGTCACTTAGCCAAAATGTATTATCATCTGGATCGGTAAACCAGTGCAATCTAACCTCATCGTGTCCGGCTTCTTCGGCTTCGGTAGGGACATTTGGCTCGATAACTATTGTACCGGCTGGGAACAATTTCATCTCCGGCAATGTTATGCAACCATCCCCATCCGGTTCAGCTGCCTCGAACTCTGAGGTCTTAGTTTTGATTTCATCGGCCGGCATAAAATAACTGAGTTTCTGGGCTGCACCGAGATAATCCTTCTTTACAGCTACCAAACGGACCCCAATCTCTCCGGGCCTGAAAGAGATATCAAAGCTACCTTTCGGGTCGGTCTGGGTTATTTTCTTGAACTTGAAGGCTTCTTTTAGTGGAGCGAGTGCCGGTTCCTGAGGATCTAACTCCGGTCCAACTGAGCAAATGGCATCCCACTGGTTGGGTTCAAGCAAGGAAACATCATTGTAAAAGCCATCTCTGATGCTCATTACAATAGCGTCCGGCATCGGCTCGCCCGTAATTCCGTGAACGACTTGGCCAGAATAGATAGTCCCTGGTCGAACTTTGAAAACCAGTAACTCGGGACTATCTTCTGTGACTTCTATTGGCTCAAATTTTAACGGTTTCGTTCCTGGGATTAGCGCCTGATAGGTTCCCAGCGGAAACTTCCCGCCGTCTATCCAAGCATCGTATCGGAATCTCCGCTGACCTTTGTCATACGTTATGGTGATTTCGATTTTCCTCAGTCGGTTCGGGTCTGCAATTGCGCCGTTTGCGTCTTCAAACACAAAGGTATGAAAGTATTCGCCGTGTCCTACAGGGACCATAGTAGTCGTAGTTTCCTCGCCGGAATTTATCTTCCCTGAATAAGGCTCAAGGCCGAGGGCTTTCGGGGCTTCGATTCGGACGTAATATTTCGAGGCCAGCGGCACCAGACTGCCGTGTTTGTCGCTATCTTTTTCAATAGGCAGGTATAAAGCAAAGTGGCCCTGCTCGTCAGTAATGGTCCTTAATGGCTGGTAAGGCGGCTTAGACAGCACGGATATGTGTCCCCCACCCAGTGTGCCCAGCCCGTAACAGTGGATTAGCGCTCCTCTGACCGGTTTGCCATTGGGGTCAACAACGGTTCCCCAAATGGAACGCTCATCGGGTTTTGTGCCTATCCGAACAAGCGGAACCGTATAGCTGCTCGGCGGCCCATCCGTACTGATATACCACCTCGATTCTACTAACGCAGTGCCGTAATCCGGATGAGAAACAATGAAAGAACAGAACTGTAGTCTTGAATTTGACTCAGGAGGCCTCAATCGCCCCTTCTCATCGAGTTTGCTCTTTCCTATGGAATCTGGTTTTCTCTTTTCCCAATTGCTGCCCTCAAAGATTTCCACCGTCGCCTCCGGGATGGGTTCGCCAAGTGCATCTTTGAAGACGCACCACTTCTCTGGTAGTAAAACAGGAACGTAATTCGCCCATACCCCATTGTCACCACGAATATGCGGCCTGGTGTGTACAGGAGCACTGCAGTAATCCGGATGGAAGAGCATAAAACAAAACTGATGTAGCGTAGATGTCGACTTAGGGGTCTTCAACTGACCTTTTTTATCGAGCTTTACTTTGCCTATCGAGACCCGTGGTCTTTCATTCCAAAATGCTGCGTGTTCACCGATCATTATTTCCACCGTAGCGTGTGGAATGGGGTTGCCGAGCGCATCTTTGAAAACGTGCCATTTGTCTGCGATCTCACCTATATGCTCGGGCCAGATAGAAAAGCTTTTGCCTTTTTTATAAAGCTCGGCATAAATAAAATCGCCCAGCACCACCGCCACCGCCTCATCTTTCTGGTCTTCAGCAGTAACAACTATGATTGTAGATTCGGACATTTCACCGAAAGCCGATTCTACGGCATCCAAACCAACCGAAAGCTCCTTTAATTGAATGCTGACCCGTTCAAATGCTCTTGCATCCTTTTGCCAATTGTTATAGACCCGCACAACCACTTGCCTGCCAGCCAGCACTTCGCACGCCAACTCCTTGGCCTCTCTTCTCTTCTCTTGAAGTGCCTTCTTCCTTGCCTGTTTTTCTTCACGCGACCTGCTGGAATTTTCCAGTTCTTCACCGGCGAACGTCGCGGACAAAAAGCACATAACAACCAGCAGCGAGATTGTGAAAATGTGTTTCATAATTCGCACCTTATATGGCTTCCACTATTATACTTATCTGTCCTGTTCTATTCAACCATTTTTTGTTGGCTGCTCACCGTAATAGTAAGTTAGTGGTTCAGCAGCTTGCTAAAAGCCATTTAGTTTCACGGGGTATCGCTGCCCCCACCGCTGCGGCCTTTAAAAAATCACGTCGTGTATCACCCAGTGAACTCATATTTGTTCCCTCCTTCTTAATGCCGGATGTATTGGTTTTCATAAATGGTCTCCCACTTCTATTATATTTATTGACCTGCTACATTCAACCATTTTTTACAGGTTGTTGTTCTTCTTCCGCTAAAGCCGCTAACAATCTGCTGCAGGTCTCGTCCGAAAGCTGCTCGGCAGGGTTATCGCTGTCTTTTCCTGCTTTGTCAGGCCCCTCAGTTTTTGTGGCCCCAATCTTCGGCAAAGAGATAATATCCAGGCACGCCTTGCGCGCCGTCTCATCTTTCCCGGATGCAGTCAGCTCAACCAGTTTCGCTGCCGCAAGACAACTGTACTTTGCCATTAAAAGCTCGCTTTGCCGTTTCAGTCCGTTAACGTATTGCTTAAACCGTTCCGCGAAAAGCTTATCCTCCAACCAACTGTCGTATGTGTTCCGACGGATCTTATGTTTGTCCAGAACCGCCTGTTCATCAAGGTCGCTATTGAACAAATCGTCTAAAATTGCTAACTGTCTCTGACTCAGGTACTTTCGTCTGGTCATAATCTCTCAAGTCCTCGAATTAAATTTTGAATCGTTGAGGAAGTGTCCGGCTATGTGAGTTAGTGCTGCCGCTCGTTTTGCGGCCTTTGTCATCTCGGCTTTTGACTCCGCCCTTAGGCGTCCTCCGAAAGGAGTCCCAAGGACTGTGGATTCGACCAGGGACAATGCCTTCTCAATTCGCTCCTGCTGCTTATCGTTTACAAAGAACACCAGCGGGTTTGCAAAGCACTTTGCGTTTATCTGGGCCGGTGCACTTGGCCTTTTCAAATTAGTGAGCCGCTCAATCTGCTTGGCCGTTTGCGGCAAAAGCTTTGCCAGCTTGCCGGCCTCTAACCTTTTGTTCAGCCGCTTTAACAGTTTTAGTTTTTTGCCTAACTCGTCCGAGCCCCCAAGCCGGTTGAGCGTAGCAAGCAGAATGTCCGTTTCCTCGTCGTCGATGTCCCATACTATGCAATCGGCGGTTTTGTAGCCGAGCTTCGCCAGCGCATGACAGCGGTGATACCCATTGATTATCTGGAAATAGCCGGTTTTCTCCGGACACGGCCGAACTATAAATGGCTCGTATCGGCCGCTCCGCTCCATATTACGAACCAGCTTGCCAAAATTAACTTTGCTCATCCTGTTGGGATTGTCCGGATGAAAATCGAGTTTATCCAATGCGATTGACTGAATTGAATTTGTCATATCTTTTTCCTTTTTCTATACGCTATCCGCTACACGCTAAACGCTATTGTTGGATTAAACCAGATGTAATAGACCGGACGTAATGTCAGCTTGCTCAATGTATATATTGTTCGCTCCAACCCGGGCTGCATTTGCCGTCTTTTGCCGTAACTTTGCAGAAAATTTCTTATTTGGAGCTTGATAAATTCGGCCTTGGGTCCCTGCAGTTGCCCAAGTCGCTCCTGTGCTTTTCGAGGGTCGATCAGTAAATCTTTTTCTATCCCCACCATACTAAGTGCTTCGACAAGCTGCACACAGCGTGCAGGCATCTTCGCTTTGTAGGCATTCATCCCCGCTTTTTCAAAGAACGGATTGACTAATCCCATTATCGCTATCGCCTCGACTATGGGCACATTCATTTGCGGCATCGTCTCACGCACCAATCGAGTCGCTAAGCCGAGGGAGCGAAATCTCGGCTCGATAATTACCCTGCTGATACGCCGAATGTTGTTGTTGATAAGTGCTAACTGCGTGCCCCTATCGAAGCCGGCAAACACACCGCCCGTAGCGACATTCCGAAGCTCCAGTCCCGGGCTCGGCATCGTGTAAACAATAACGCCGATTGTCTCATCTCCAATCCGCAGAGCGAAGATAGCAGCGTAAGCCGTCAGCCGGCTGTCACGATAATGATAGTGTGCAAGCTGCTTATAGTCATCGAGACAGCCGCGAACAATTTGCAACTTCCTGCATACAGAGCACTTTTCCGATTTTTCTGTAGTCATTGCCAATCTAATATTCTGTAACACGCCTGTTAGAAGCGTGCGTTTCCGCATCTACTTTGATGGGTGGCAGCCTCAAGCGAGTCCCGAAAAATCGGGACGAGCTTGGGGATGGCTGATTAGGGGCGGTTCGCGAACCGCATCTACTGACCCGCATTTATCGTGTTACAAACAACTAAGTCCCAATTAACCATTTAACCATTTACCATCGAAGATCCGGCGCCGTTTGACGGAATCACCATCCCGTCTATAATTGCCTGAACCTGCACGTTTGAGTCGAAAATGCCCTCTGGTCATCCCGAGCGGAGCATATACCCCCTGTCATCCCGACCGGAGCATACACCCCCTGTCATCCCGACCGGAGCGAAGCGGAGTCAAGGGATCTGGCCAACGAGTTTAGACGCACCTCCGCAGCGCCTGATCCGATCCAGCAATTCTGGCTGGTTTTGAATTTTCGATTTTGGTCATTTGTGCTTGTTTAGTATTTAGAGTTTAGAATTTAGTATTTGGCGTCTTTCGCCGGAAGGCCGAAAACAACAGCCCTCTATAATTGGACGAACCTGCACGAATGAGTCGAAAAATGTGGGATTTTCAGAAAGAGCTTTTTCCCTAAACCCTTACCCGCAAACGATTAAAAAATTTTTTGAAAATTTCGATTTTTGCTTTTAACTACCTGCAGATTTGATTGAAAATTACGCTAAATCTCGAATCTGAAATCTGAAATCTGAGATTCTAACTACCTGCAGTTTTGATTGAAATTCCTCCTACTCAAAACTAAACACTAAAAACTCAAAACTAAAATTCGCCTGCAGATTTGATTGATTTTCTTATCACTTCATGGAGACTTGTCTTAAGTATTTCTTAAGGTGCTTGGCTTGGACAAATCCTGTGCTGTGGATCCCACCAAAGTACTTTGAAAATATGACGGTCTCGTATCCCCCATATGCGACGTTCTCCACTAAGACGAAAACGCCACAACTCATCAATAACATCCAAGTTGATTTCCACTAAGCGCTTTTGTGCTCTCGTTATGAGCCGCTCTACAGGAACTGGATGATTGTAGCGCCTCCTGTTTTCGATTCGCCCCCAGGTCATACCTTCGTAATCTTTTAGGTGGCTTGCCACTTCCCGGAAGGTTTCTTCTTGGTATTGCTCGTCATGCCAAACGGCGGACTTGTCAAACAATGCAAAAGACCAAATTGGTGTTAAATCAGCGGTTGAAGAAGGTTCACCTCTTGGCTGTTTTCTTCGTGATGGTTGGTAGGCTCGTTTTGGTTGCTTCCGCGGCATCCCGATTAAAGCGATCCGTAATATTCAGCCATTGCAGCGTGAGTAATTTCTCGATTTCCTCGCTGGCCAGGAGTCAGGCCGTTTCTTGCATCAGCCCAAGGGGCTTCAGAATGCGTAAGGTCACTCAACCATTGAGAAGATTTGTCACCGTAGTAATCGAGGACAGCGTTAACAGTCTCTTGTTGTGTTTGTTTCAACTTTCGCCTATTTCCCCCATGTATATGACTCACTTTGAACTTTCCCCTGTGAACCCGATAAAGGGTCGGCGCAACGGGGCCGTTTGCCCATGCTTCAATCCTATTCCGGAATAAGAGTGCCTCATCCCACACTAATGACCATGCTTGAGCATAGTACACGAGCTTCTGGAGTTTCATTGCCGTCATTGGGCCTTTCTTGGCCAGTATGTAGGATGCGACATCGAGAATATTCACCATTGGTCAATCCTCCAACATTGCTACACGCCCTTGTTTATAGCACTACGAGATATTGTCGGTTAAAAACAGAGCAACTTTAGCAAATACATACTACTCCATGGCAAGGTACGTGATTTTGTGGTGCAAAATATTCTTTCCTCTTAAGCTTCAGAAAAGAAATACATCTTGGTGTTTCCATCTTTTATGTCAATTATACACATTCCATTCTAATAACACAAATAAATCCGCATTAAAAATACTAATAGCATTATTAGGGATACTTTATCAGCCTGTTTTACAAGGTTACCTTTATTTCATCTAAAAGTCTCCGTTTTCTCGTTCATAATCCAAATTTCCCTATCGTCGCATCATTTTAGCCACTTCCTCTTTTAGTTCAATGGAAACTTCCTCCGGAACCCACAATTCCCGTTAAAACAAAAATTAGAGCAAATTCGTGCAACGCCTAACTATATTTCTCCGCGTAATCTGTTTACCCCGTTAGAAATGTACCTTCTCTTTTTCTAACGGGGTGAAATCCGTGGTTAAATATTATTGAATTCTCTGTGCCCTCTGTGGCTAATTTCCCCTTGTGTCTTTTGTACTACTCTGCGAAGTACTCGCTACGTAGCACGAGTGCTTTTTTGTGGCTATTTCCTATCCTTTAATTTTTAATTTTTGATTTGTCATTTTGCTTTTCAATTTTTGATTTTCCCTCCGCGTCCTCCGCGGTTAATTTTTTTATACACAACCTCCGTTTTACCGGCCAATTCCTTGACGACCAGAACATCCGGCGACAAATCGAGCAGTATATCTTCATAACTTGCCGCCAAGATAAATGTTACGCCCGTTCGTTTTGCGAATTTGTGTATGTTGTATGAAATCACCGCAGCGGTAATCCGGTCGAGATTCGAGCAGAATTCGTCTGCGAAAACGAATTTCTTTTCCGCTGCTAATGCCATTGCCAGGCGGAACCGGTATTTTTGACCATCGCTAAGATTTGCCGGCTGGTTGAGAACACAGAAAACATCGTTTAGCCCGGCGGTGCTGAGTATTCTAAGGCCGCCAAGGAAATCCCCGTCAATACAGTCTATCAGGGTTTTGTCGCTCGGCAGTTTTATTCGAGCCAGGTTCACCCTGGCCGAGGCCGGGATGGCTCTTTCCAGTTCACCCAACAGGACGCTTTTACCGGCCCCAGATGGCCCCGTAATATATACGATGTCACCATCATTGATTTCTAACTGGCAGTTGTGAATAACGCGCCTTTCGGTGAGTCTGTCCGCCGTCAGGCCGAACATCCTGCATACCTGCGCAACCTTCTCGGTAATCCGTCCCTGCCAGTCAAAACTTTTTGAAATGCTGTATGTCGCCATAACTCTTCTTTAACAAAATTCAATACCGTGTAGCGTTTGGTTTTTCTCCCACCGACGGGTTCGCTGAACCAATCGATAATTGATTATTAATTTCTCTGCGTTCTCTCCGTGAGGAGTCCTAAGGACCGCGTTCTCTGCGGTTATCTGTGGCAGAGCTAATCTTTTTTCCTATCCGCTGTTATCGTAACAAGTCGTTGAATTTTTTTAAGGGTTTCGCGAACATGATAGTAGCTCCGGTGTCGTTTGCCCGCGATTTTTTTCATCGATAGCCCTAACAGAAAGTAGTCCTTTGCGATGGCCATTTCGGTCTTGCTGAATTTGTCCCGGTTTCGCAGGCAGGTTATATATTCGCCGTCTATCAATCGTTTCGTTACTCTATGTATCTTTCGAGCGATACTTGACTCGTTGACGCCGGCCAGCCGAGCCATCTGACGGAAGCTATTGCTGTTCTCCAGATACATTGTCATCAGCAGCCTGTCTTTTCCGGTAAGCAGGTTCACCCTGCTCCGCAGCAAATCGATTCTGTCGCGATACTCGTTTTGGGCTTTCAACGTTCTTTCCGGTATTTTTGCAGGGGGGGTTTTCACCGATAGTCTCCCTTACTTGGTTAAGTTGCCGTCACTGCCCATTTTTTATCACTGCCCATTTTTTATCACGGCCCATTTTTTATCGCGGCCCATTCGCTGTCGCTGCCCTGCCGAAATTATTTAGATATCTACCTAACACGGGGCGTATTTTAACATAATACCAAACAAAGTCAAGCATTTTATTATATTTTTTGCAAATTTTTCAAAAAATTAAGGGATTACTAAACTTTTTAGCTCTCGAATTCGCTTTAAGGTCTGATTTAGGAGCGCATCGCTGCTGCCTGATGCTCCTCCTGGGTCGATGCGAACTGTGCGCAAGTGATTGGTACGACATCACTTATGAAAATGTAGGATTTTGCCTGAGGTTGGGAGGGAGTGGCCTTTGACAAAAATCAGTCCGAAAAAAACCTGAAAAAATGCCAAAAAATGAGGATTCAGGCAATAAAAACACCAGAAAAACGCCAAAATTTGGGGATTTAGGTAAGGAAAAAATCAATCAAATACGCAGGTAGTTGGAAAAAGAGGGGTAAAGATGCGCAAAAATGAACAAAAATGCGCAAAAATGCGCACGTTTTGAGTAAAGATGCGCAAAAATGCGCGCTTTTTGGACCACTTTTCGGCACCCCCCTGCGTGTTTGGTGCTATGTGGACAATTTGTATCTCGTATTTCGTATCTTGTCAGAGGATTGTTGCAAGCCGGGACTTTTTAGCTTTTGTTTGTCGGATTTAGTGGGTAAAATGGAGTGGGAAATTTGGGTTTTTTTTAGACGCAGATTGCGCAGATTGCGCGGAGAAATATAGTTAGGCGTTGCACGAATTTGCTCTATTTTTTGCTTGATTTTCAGTCGGCGGAATATAAAATCGTATCGGCTTTGGCCGGTTTGCCAAACGCAGGAAAGTGACTAATCCCAAAAGCCTCGTAACATTGCGCCGTGAACAAACCATTAAATACTCAAATTTTTCCTTGACAGAGCGGAGTGCTTCTGGTAGCATTTACCCGTTATAGACTTGCATTTTTGTAAGGGTTTGGCCATCGTCTCACCGGCGATGGCCTTTCCTTTTTCAGCTCACATTTTTCAGCCTTTTTCATTGCTTCCCATGTTTTGCGGTCAGGCGCGCCAGCGGCCAGTCAGTCAATTCCTCACCGCCAACCGCTGCTTCTTATGAGACCTCTTATTAGCTTTATTTGCACATTCTTTGCACCATACCGCCAAACCATCCTTGCGGCTGCGCAACCTGTAAAACTCGCTCTCGACCTTCCATCTTTTACACCTGCGACACCGTTTCTCTTTCACACCGCCAACAACCCTGTGGCTCTCCTCGTATCTGAATCTTTTCTTAAGGCCCAATTTGAATATTCTCAATTGTACCGCCGGTACTGACCTTCCAATTTGTTTGGCCACTTCCTGTGACGTCCCGCTGGGATATAGTTTCTTCAGCAGGTTCAACTCTTTCTTCGACCAAACACGGTAAGGGCCTACTTTTCTAAGACCCAATTTGTGTGCTCTGCCTGCTACCGCCGAGGCAGACCGTCCGATTTGTCTCGCCATTTCCGACACTGTGTTATCTGGATACAGTTTCTTAAGCAGGGCTTCCTCCTGTATTGACCAAGGTGTAGGCCTTCCCCTTTTTCTAAAGCCTGCCTTATATGCTTTGAACCTTACCTCCTTCAAAGATCGTCCAAGCTTATCGGCTATGCTCCGTGTGTTCTCATTTGGGTAAAGCTTTTTGAGCAGTTCGACCTCATCGGCAGACCACGGACGATATTTCTTTGTTTTAAGCCCCATGCTGTATGCTTTCTGTCTCACTGCTGTCAAAGGCCGTCCAGTTTGGTCGGCTACTTTCCTTGCTCTTCCACGCGGGAAAAGTTTCCTGAGCAGCTTTACCTCGTCTTTCGACCATAAGACCCAAGTGTTTTTCTTGTTTTTTGCCATTTATAGCCGTTCCTTCAACAAATTTCTACAATCGCCGATACGCTTGATTTCGGCCTTTTTCATAGCTTATAACTCTATCCTATAAAATAGTAAATGGCAAGATTTTACCGTAAATATTCTTGCTTGTCAGTAATAATTATGCCCGAATCGCTGTGAAATTAAATTTGTGCCCTTGACCGGACGAATACAATGTTATAAAATTGTGGCTGAAAAGCCCCGAGAAAGCTTACGGGGGTACACGGTTTTACAAAAAAAGGAGGTATGTAATATGTGGAAGAAAACACTCATTCTAACTATTGTTTGTGTGTTCGCTTTGGCCTTGGTGTCCATCGCTGAGGACAGGGTGCCTGTAAAGAACGAGCTGCAGAAACGGTTCGACCGCAACCGCGATGGGTTCATCGACCGGGGTGAACAAAAGCCACTGCACAAGTTCCAGGAGATAAGAGAGCGTATCGAGAAGCTCCGCTCTATGGCGCGCGAGGCCGAGGAGAAGGCCAAACATTTCCGGGCCGAGGCGAAAGAGCTTGAGCGGACGCTGAAGCGCGAGTTTGAGCAGCCGACGATGGCAGGGCGTATGGAAAAGATGCACGCCCAGCTTGCCGAGCTCAAAGAGGCCGCTGAGCACGCCAAGCGAGAAGGTCAGCACGACAGGGTAGCCGAGCTTCGCAAAAAGGCCGAGAGAGTAGCCGATGAAATTATGGCGCACCAGAGGGACGCTCAGGAGAAGAAGCTCCATGAGGCCGAGAAACGGATTGTGCAGCTACAGGAAATGGCCAGCCAAGCCAAACAGCGCGGCCAGATGGACAAGGCCGAACGCCTCTGGGCCGAGGCACAAGAGCTTAAAGGCCTGCTGAAACGAAAAATTGAGCACCGGGAAATAGCAGGGCGTATGGAAAAGATGCACGCCGGACTTGCCGAACTCAAGGAAGCCGCCGAGCACGCCAAACGAGAAGGCTGGCACGACAGGGCAGCCGAACTCCGCAAAAGAGCCATGGGAATGACCGATGAGATTAAGGCACACGTAAAGGAAGCTGCAAAGACCGCTCTGCGAGAAAAGGGCCATGCTATAAAGAACGAGATCGAGCGCTTACACGCTATGGCCGGGAAGGCGAAAGAGGCTGGGTATCACGAAAAAGCTGAGGTCCTTTTACAAAAGGCGAAAAATCTTGGGCGCCACCTCCGGGATGTGGCTGAGCGTGATAAAGAAAAGGCACACAAGAAGGGCCTCGAAAACCTGGTCGAGGATCTGCGTAATGAAGTCAAGGGTCTGCGCCAGGAGGTCGAGAAGCTCAAACACAGTCGGCAGGGCCACGACTAAAATAGAGAAATTCACCGCAGAGATGCCGTCCTCCTTGGGAGTCCTCCGCAGTCCACTTGGGGACGCCTTGCGGCGGATGCCTTACGGCATTACGGACTTGGGACTCCTCCGTGGTCCACTTGTCCCAGGGGGGACGCCTAACGGCGGATGCTCGATGTCATTGCGAGGAGCGATAGTTTACCTTGAGCGTAGTCGAATGGGTGGCTCGTGCTGCATAGCGACTTCGCGGAGCAGTGAAATCTCCTAAACTAAAAACTAAACACTTAAAACTCAAAACTATCTCTTCCCCGCCCGCCCTGAACGCTGCCGGGAATTTAACGCGGGACAGGGATGGCTACGAATACGAATATGACTACGAGAACCGCATCGTCAAAATCACCAAAGACAGCAGCGACATAGCGGAATTCGCCTACGATGCCCTCGGCAGAAGAATTAAACGATTCACGAATAACGATTCACAAACCACGTATTTTTATTATAACAACAACTGGCAGGAGTTGGCTGAATACGATGGCTCCAACAATTTGCAGAGAAAGTTTATCTACGGCAACGGAACCGAAAGTCCGCAGTGGCGGATCGATGAAGTATTGCTGATGAAAGCCGACGGCAACGACTATTACTACGCCCACGACCACTTATACAGCCCGGCTGCCCTGATTGATTCCAGCGGCACAGTCCTCGAACGCTGCGAATACGATGCCTACGGCAATTGCAGCATTCTTGAGCCGAACTTCGCACCCGACCCTGATGGAAAAAGCGACTATGGAAATCCCTACTTGTTTACCGGCCGAAGACTTGATATACTGGATTCCGGCTCTTTGAAAACCCAATACAACAGAAACAGATACTACGACTACTACACCGGAAGATTCACAACACACGACTCGCTAGGCTATACAGATGGGATGAACTTGTATGAGTACGTGAAAAGCGTCCCTATTTACTTCTTAGACCCATTTGGAACTGCCAAGTGCGCACCTTGTGAGCATCTTTACATAAAACAATGCTGGATAATTAACAGAGGAATTGATTGGAGGCTTGGAAAGACAGGAACTACTTTCTCATATGAGGTGGGAATTGGGGTTTTGTGGGCTTTGGCGCGAGGAAACGTCTGGGCGGCTGTCGACATTGCTGGTGGTGTTGCAAGTATTGTAACGCGCATATTTCCTAGTCTCGACTATATTGATTGGATTGATATCAACCCGTATAGGAGAGAGTACTATGTTTTTAATCACTTCAAATGTGGTAAGAACTGCATGTGGGATTGGAGAAATGCTAGAAGAACACAAAAAAAAGTAAAAAAAACTGGCAGCTGGGACGGTACCGATATAGGTCCTATCGCACTCTTGGATTATGATGTACAAGAACTGGTCAAACTAAATAAGAGAAGTATTGTACGGGTAACCTTGTTTCCTAGCAAATATTGCCGCAAGGATCGTGTTAGGTGCAAAAAAGGCGACGATGTCTACAGTGCAGATGGCGCCAAACCCAAGCAAAAGTGTGAAAAGTTTAAGTGGAAAACACAAGACTAGTTTTTCAAGGCTTCACTTATGAAAAAAATCGTTTGGAAAATTATAATAATATCTCTACTCGTCCTTGGGATATCTATGTTTTATTTGGCTTCCTGGATTCCGTTAATTCCGGTTGGTTGCCGAAATCTTGTTGACTGGTGGGAGGAAAAAACCGGAACCACGACTGAGGAGTGGATAGAAAAACGACGCACATATTTGAAAGGCCTTGAAGAACCGAAGATGAGTGGGAAAGAAGTCGCTGCGATCTTAAAGAAAGAAAAAGGGATAAAAACGCAGGAAGTCTATGATATGGCCGATTGGTATGTATACCATGGGGATGAAGATGTAATTAGACAGATTGTAGCTAATCGTCAATTTGAAATGAAGATAAGTCTGCCTGAAGAACGAGGAGAAAAGGCTGTTGGTATTCACACTGACTATACTGTTTATGAAGGTTACAACGGACCTTACTGGAACACAGATATTGAGAAACTGGTTCACCATCAGGAAATGTACAGGTACGTTGCCAGGGAGGATACCGACCCTCACTTCATCTATTACCTTATCGCCATTGCTCCGGGTAACGATAAAAAGAACTTGAAGAAGAACTCGTACTTTCAACAAGTTTTTCACGATGATATTTTGACCTACATAAGAGTTTATGTGAATTACAAAGATTGGCCAACGATAAAGGAGTATGCTAAGAATGAGATTATTGACTATCTTTGCGATTGGCGCGACTGGGATACGTTAGACGAGGTATTGAAAATAGCAGATGAGAAGGGAGCAAAGTCGGCCTATGAACTCTATATGCAGAGATATCAAAACAACTATCAGAGGTTTTCTGGAGAAATGGGCGGTTATAATGACTGGAAAAAGCGATATAAATATGAAAGTGTATTCCAAGGATGGTCCAGCGAGAATGTCAGGGGCAAGACCCGTATATACAAAGTAGACTCAGATGAAGCAGTCATTGGTATTAGGAATGTTCAGAAAATCCTTTCTGTTTTGCGCGACGGAGAGGATATTACTTCGCTTTGTGACTTAACGGCTGAAAATGTCATGATAATACCCTTGAAAGCAGGAGAAATTGTTGAGCTTCAGTATAGAATAAACGTAGCCCCTGGATGGTGGAGGCATTATTACAACTAGGTGATGCGGAACGATGGTCGGAACTTTCAAGATAAACGCACAGGAAAGGTAAAGAGATAACTTTCTTTCGGTTGGTAATCGGCATGTAAAACAGCCACGGGTCGGCATGCAAATCGATCCAGAAGTTCAACCATGCGAATATGCCGTCCTTAGCGATAATATCAGCAGCAGAAGGACGAGAACCGCATCGTCAAAATCACCAAAGACAGCAACGATATAGCGGAATTCGCCTACGATGCCCTCGGACGCAGGATAAGAAAGATAGACTCAGCAGCCGGCGAAACGACCCTTTATTACAATAACTACAACTGGCAGGTAACAATATGAAAAGAAATCGGTTGGTTCGTACATTTGCTTTAGTGGGCCTTGTTCTTTCGTTAGTAATTTGCTGGCAGGAACAATCGGCCATAGCTCAAGGTGCAAAAAATATGACTGAATCGCCTGCCGGAGCAAGTCAGGCCCCGGAGCCCCCAAGAATCTCTCCAAAGGCTGCCCCTGACGCTAATAATATATCGCCGAGGGTTTCTTTCGAAAAAACGGTTTGCGATTTAGGCGACGTTGGCCAGGGCACGAAAAATACCTGCGAGTTTAAGTTCACAAATACCGGCTCCGCCGATGGCGGATTAAAAATAGGAAAAATCAGCCGCACCTGCGGCTGTACCGTGTTTGAACTCGACAGGAAAGAATATGCCCCGGGCCGGACGGGAACAATAAGGGTAAGCTACATCGCAGGCAAATCCACCGCTCTTATGCAGAAGCATATTTACGTCCCATCTAATGACAAAGATAATCCCAAGGTTAAGCTGACGATAAAGGCAAGGGTAGTACAGATGGTTGAAGTGGCCCCGCAGAAGCTTCAGCTTTCATTGAAAAAGGAAAACGCCGGCATACCTGATATTCGACTTGCAAGCAAAGACGGCAAGCCATTCTCAATCAAGGGTTTCAAATCTACTAATAATTGTATAGCCCGGTAGGCTGTGCAACTTGTTTGCACACGCGGAATCTTTTTTGGCCGTTTTTTTGTCCCTTTTTGTGCATTTTGTGCCTTTTCGCGGCCAATTAAACACCTTTTTCGCCAGCTTCCCAAATGGGACATTGCAAAATGGCCCGGCGACTGTGGACGAAGCTTCTGTAGATGCTTGCATCGAACAAAGATTCGGACAAAGACGCCAAAGCTGGCTAAAAACAAATCAGCGTCAATCTGCGTTAATCTGCGTCTAATTTTTTCTTCGTGTCTTCGTGCCTTCGTGGCAATAAATCCGTGAAATCTGCTTGCCCCGCCTGCCCCGTGAGATAGTGAAACGTTATCTCATCGGGGTGAGATAGCGAAGCGTTATCTCACTATAGTATCGGGGCGTAATCCGTGGTTAATTTTCAATCAAAAGTGCAGGTAGCTGGAACCAAAAATCGGAAAATCTAAAAAATTTTTATCTCCTTTTCTCACAACGACTTACTCCTGTTTATCCCGTCAAAAACCCCCTCAACCTCCGCTTTCAAATAACCACTTTCCCCAAACCCTCGATTCTTAGTGTAGTACATTAGTATATACGCATATACTAGTATACTTCCTGTCGCCACCCCAGCACAACCCGCACACTTCAAAAGCTGCATCCAAAAACTCCATAATCTGCGTCAAATTTTCAATCAAAAACGCAGCTACCTGAGAACAAAAACCGGAAAATCTAAAATTTTTTTTATTCCTTTCATATAAACGAGTTAATCCTGTTTATCCTGTCAAAAAAGCCCGAATTTTCGACTCAAACGCGCATGTTCGCCCAATTATAGAGGGCTTTCTTTTTTTGCCCCCGGCTGCCCTGGTTTTCGTATCAGCAGATACACGCACATAA
>CAZWKM010000008.1:0-19870 GCA_964634165.1 uncultured Pirellulales bacterium
GATAAAACCTGTCATTACCCATAACAAGCACGGGGAATGCTCTGCGCAAGGTTGTCAGCTTGTCCCCTTTAATCTTCAACCTGCACATCGGGTTTTTGGCCGCCACCGGCTTTTATTTGCGCAATCGCTTCAGCTGCGGCTTTGCTTACAGTTGTTGGTGCATTGACTTTCGTTTCTGTTTTGTCTTTTAGCGCTTCCTCAAGGGCCGGTAAGGCTGAAGCATCGCCTATCGCTCCCAGAGCCCGGGCAGCACTTACTCTAATATTCGGATGGTCATCCTTCAGCGCGGCAATCAAGTGCGGTACAGCCTGTTTGTCGCCCAACTTACCCAGAGCTTCGATTGCGTGACGGCGAATAACCCATTGCTGCTCCCGGTTATTCAAAGTGTCGATTACAACTTTCAGGCCTTCCTCATCACTCAACATCGCCAATCCATATCCTGCCCACAGGCGCTGGGAAGGTTTGTTTAATCTCTCCAGCATGGCACGTAAAGTTGGAACGGCACGTTTGTCCCCGATTTCCCCCAATGAAATGGCGGCCTGGTAGTTTATTGTCTCATCCCACGTTGCTTCGATAAGAGCCGGTACTGCTCTTTCATCACCCAAAATTCCCAGAAGCAAAGCCGAATAATAACGATCCTGTCTTATTTGACGCTTCTCAAATTTACGTTTCAGATTTTCGGGGCTATCTGATCTGATACTTGTATCTTGAATAGGTCTGTAGGTGGTATCTTCCAACTCTTTTATAATTGCCGGGACTCCTCGCCTGTCGCCAAGTAATTCAAGAGCTAAAGCCGCATCGCACCTTCTTCTCCGATTCTCCGACTGTAATTGTTCAACCAGAAATGAAATCGGCTCTTTATCGCCTATTTCCTCGACCATTTCGATAATTGGTTCACAGATATGAACATATTTTTCATTTTTTTGAAGAGCAGTGAGCAATTTTGAAACCGTCGGTTCCCCCTCAACCTGCACATCGGTTTTATCCGCACGGTTTTTCCATCTTTTCCACAGTGCTTTGAATACCTTCGGGTCTGTCAGGCCTTGCTTTTGTTCCATTACTTTGCCGCCGGTCAGTGAAAAGTCACCGTTTGCAGGGTCGCGAAAGGCAGGCTCTTCAGAAATCGACTGCGGTGCTTTTTCGCAGTTTTCCGTGTCAGTCTCGTTATTCCAGAACGTATTTCGGCGAATAAGAAGATTGCCCCGCCTGGCACCTTCTTTAAGAAAAACAACTATGCCGGAAGGATTGCCCTTGATTATATTATCTTTCACCAAAAACCGGCAGCTCGCCTGTGCGCCGATACCTACCCGGCCCGAGTCGAGAATCAGGTTGTTATAAATCTTCACATCCGATTGTGCAAAGCCACTAATGCCGACGAGCCTGTTACCTGTTATGATATTATTGGTTATGGTTCCGTGTGCGCTTTTGTTGCCCAGATAGACGCCTCTGTTGGCGTTCTCTATGATAAGGTTATCCTTCATATCCAAAGTCCCGCCCGTACTGCGTACGCCATGATACTTTGAGCCGGTAACGACATTTCTGATAATCTTCACGGTCGCGCCGGAATACAGCGAGATGCCCTGATGTCCGCTGCCCATAACCAGGCTGTCCTGTATTGTCCCTTCGGTGCCCTCGCCGTAGCAGACGGTATATTCAAAGCCCTCAAATCGGCAGGTGTTGATAGTGAGATTGGAAAACCCCATAGCTCGTATCGCAACTGGTGACCGTTGAAAATTTCCCAACGGCACAAAGTTGCAGTTCTTGACTTCGGCTTTTGTATCTTTGATAGCTACTGCAAAGGGATGTTCATGCCTATCGCTGGTAGCTAACTGCCATTTAATCGTTACTGCCTCGATTGTCACCCTGCCCTTGCCTTTGGTATCGACAAAAATAGCCGGCCTGTCGGCAGTTACCTCAAAAACGCAGGCCGCCCGTGACTGGCCCTTCAGCGTCAGCGACTTGTTAATCTCAATTGGCTCAGTATAAACGCCTTTGGGGACAATGACAGTATCGCCCGGCCGAGCAGAATCAATCAGACTTTGCAAGGCCGATGGCTTTACTACCAACCCATTTTCTTTTGTTTCTTCTTTAGGGCTATTCGGTGGTTCTGCTTTGAAGATTTCACGGTAAAGCTGCCTGGCGCGTTCACCGTTTCTGTTTCCAGGCTCAAGATATGGCATCAAATACATTTTTATCTTTTCCTTATCTGCCCCTCTGCCAAGCCCCCAGCCAATCCGGCCAAGATTACTTGAAGCACCTGCATCCAATGCCATTTCAATAAGTCTTTTTATGACCTTATCGCTTTTATCTTCAACCACCGAAAGGCCGTAATAAACCGCCGCTTCGCGCACCTCCCGGTCTTTGTCTTTTGAAAGTCGCATCATTATCTCTATGGCTTTGGGATTCTGTGACTCTACTCCCCAAATCCAACCGCTCCCAATAAAGACTGCAGTGACCTTTCTGACTTTGCAATCCCAATCTTTGGAAAGATTATTCATAACTTCGAGCATCTCATCGGAGCACTCACCGCGTTTACCAAATAAATCTCCACCATACTCTATAGCCGCCTCTCTCACTGAAGGGGCACCATCTTCAAGGCACGCCTTTAATGGCTCAGCAAAAGATTCGTCAAAAAGAATATGGAGACCCTTTCTTCCGATTAGATCAAATAGTTCTCGACGCTGATGGCTGCTACCTCTAAGGAGCACTTCTCTAATTTCAGGCAGCTTCTCGCCGAATTCAGCTTGTCGCTTTTGCCTTCGCTGCTCTTTCGCCCACTGGCTGTAATTAATCTCACCCTTAAAGATCTTTCCTAAGACAGATGCCCTATCCTTAATTTGCAAATCACCACTTTTAAGGTATGGTTCAAGAGATCGAAGCATATCTTCGTGCTGGCCCTTAGTGCCCCACAGAATTCGGCTGACACTTACATTTGCCATACAAAGTTCAACAAACCTTTTCAGTATTTTATCGTTCTTCTTGCCCGAAACTACAGACAGTCCATAATAAACAGCGTCATAAGCCAACTCGGGGTCAAATGTTGCATAGTACAACAGCTCAATAGCCTCTTTATTTTGAGGTTTCTGCCCCCAGATATATTTCTGGCCAATCCATTTTATGTATTTGTTCCTATATTTGCGTTCCTTACCCTGGCTGTCCCTTCGCAGGCCATTGCGAACCATACTGAAAATCTTTTTGTCAATATCAGGGTCTTTGTCTCTTACCGGCCACCATTGGTCTAATGCTTTGCCACCTTCGTTGCTGTCTGTAAAATATGATTCGAAGATTTCTTTGTCACCGGTTATCGCTCGGACTTTTTCAGCAAGGCTATAATCTGGCTTTACTTTTTCTGAAATGCCCTTCAGTTCTTCAATATCCACGTCAACGCCGGTTTGCTGATCTGGCTTCAACCAATCTGGGATTGACTTATCAAACCAAATCTGACCATCTGGATATCTCCGGTAGAAGTATGCGTAAGAATCTGGCAAACTTCTCAGCCCACCCATCGAAGAACTTAATATTGTCCACTGCCCTTCGACTTTCTTGAAGCGCACGATTGATATCATCGGATCGCTCGCTCCGGGAAAGTTTATTTTCTCCATCGGATGCGATATAGCATCTGCTTCAGATTTGCTGAACTTAATCATCATTGGCGAAAACCACCAGCCCGGGGCCATTGCTAAAATTCGGTTCATCTCCTTCAGTTTATCTTCAGCATGGCGCTGAGTATTGGGACGATACAGTTCCTTAATTTGTTCGGCGTCCTCTGCCAAACAAGCAGCAAACCATTTCTTTAGCACCTTTGCTATCTGCTGTACCTGCTCTGGCGCACCATCAAGTTGTGGCCAATGACTTTTTGCAAAAGAAGCTGCTTCACTTTTTCGCGAATTAGTCCTTAGCCGCAAATTAGGGTCGGCAGTATCACGCCACATATAGCCCGTTGGATATTCTTGGCAGAAGACATATCTATCGAGATAATAATTCAGAAATTCCTCCAGATTCCTAAATTCATTCAGTTGCCCCCCACCAAATTGATCTGCGATACCCCATTGCCCCTCAAATTTCTTGAGTTGCCAAACGAATACAAGGGGCGAATCTGCTCCGGGATGGCTTATTTTATGAGATACCGCTTTTGCCTTATGTGCGTCCCATATAACCGCTAAGAGTGAAAACTGCCAGTCCGGGGCCACCTCCAAAAGCTGCTTCATTCTCTGTAAGTCGTGCTTTGCATTGTTGCTCTTGCTTGGCAGGTATGCTTTCTTTACCTTTTCCAGGTCTCCCGCCGCACAACTTTCAAACCACTCCTTAAGCACTTTGCCTATTGCTCGCACTTCTTCAGGTGCGTCACCAAGCTGATCCAAACTATCTGTTTCCCCCTCAACCTGCACATCGGGTTTTACTTTTGGCAATATTTTATCTTTAAACTTTATTTTGCAGTGTGTTATTTTTCCCGGAACAAGATTGACCTCCACACGTTCGGCTGTCCCCAGTTCTCTGTTATATACACTGATGTAAAATTTTCCTGATGGCAAACCGCCAAATTTATAAAGGCCTTGTGGATTTGAATGTTTTGTACTGAATATCCTCGAATACACATATGCCCTTTCTGGCCCATTTGGAGTCTCAATCTCAAAGCTCAAACTGACATTGCCTACGGGTTGATCACTGCTATCGACAATTTCAACTTCCATGCTGCATACAGACTTTGATATATCCAGCACCACATTTTCTAGCTCCTCGCCTTCTTTCACTGAGAACACAATTGCTGCACACCTGCCGCCATATTCACGACGTTGGCCGTGTGTTGGAAGTTTAACCATCTTGTATTTTGTGAAAGATAAAAGATGTTGCCCGCACGTTACATTTTCGAAGATGAAATTACCTTGTGAATCTGTTTTGAGCTTCCTTTCCTTACTTTCTCTTGACCATGAATAGTGATTGTTTATGGAAAGACAAAGTTCAGCATTAGCCAAAGGTTGACCACGCGGACCAATGACTTTTCCACGTACTCTACTTGGACGTTGCATCACTATGACATTGTTTTGTAACCATCGGTATCTGCCATCTGGCAAACGTGAGATAGCTAACTTATTTCTACCAACAAAACCTTCTGCTGAAACGTTCAGGTCATACGTAACCGCTCTGCCTTTGGGAAGATTGCCGAAGGTAAACTTACCACTCCTGTCCGTAGACTCAGTGCCTATTTCTACTGTTCGTTGTCTCCCGTATCCTTTTTCATCTTTATAATTCTCCAGTTTGGTAAAATTAACTCTTGCCCCTTCAATTGCCTTGTTAGCTGTATCCACCACCTGACCTACGAAGGTAAGTTTAACGGGTTTTAACTCCTTGTTTTCATCATGCCATTTGATGGTCTCACCAATCAGTTCTTTCAGTTGAGTTACATTACGAGGCTCCGTTTTTCGGGATTCTGAGGTTTCATCTGTTCCCAGATTGCCGATATTTACATCGTACCAGACGTTTAATGTCCGAACAATGTAACAGACCGTTACGCAGCAGGTATTGAAATAATAAGAATCACCCGCCCAGAGCCACTGCATCGGCTCGGTTGAAATCTCCCGCAGAAAATCAGTCATTACCCTCGTTGCAAGCTCAAGATCCATATGTTTCACCATCACCTGGCGTACGTCGTGACATGTACTGCCATTCATTCTGGCCAAATTAGCCGTAAAAATCCCGGGAAGCATTGAATACGCTTCTCTCGCCACCGTTTCGTAATCCTTGCCGCTGCTTGAGACATCGAAAAGACGCGAGGAACCGCCCCCGGCTTCATGGACCAGTATCAAACGCTTCTGCATCTTTTCCGGCAGATTTTCGAACGGCCGCAATTTCTCGGTACACCTGTTAAGTACAGTTTTCATCGCAGGCCACCAAATCCACGGCCTATCGTCCTGCACCAGGTCCCGGCAGGTCTGGAAGGTCAAATCTTTGTCAGCCCTCCAGAAAAGTTGGAACAATCGCATCCCTAAACGCGGACTATCCGTGCGCAGAATAATCTTTTTGAGTCTCTCGGCTTGTTCACTGTTGAGGGCGATGGGGTAGTTCGCAATCTCACCCGCAATTTCTTCTTTTGCCCCTTCCTCAAGACCACGGTAAGCACGACCTACCATATCATATACAATCACGTCCTGCTCCAGCCATTCCAGCGCCAGGTCCATGAACCCGGGCCAGCCGCCCACCAAGCCCAGGCGTATCCCCATCGCCCGGACATTGGGATGCCCCGCCGCGGCCCATCCGCCGGCAGCGGAACGAACCTTTTGCTGTGTTTGCGCATCGAGACTGGACAGTTCAATCCCCGGTTTGCCGTACCTTATGGCATCGAAAACCTTCCGAACATGCCATTGGCCGCGAACAATATCAATCACCTTGAGCGCATCAGCAGGGTTCTCGAATTCGTACTCGTACAACTGTTCACCGGAAAGTCCGGTCAAGTCCAATCGTTCGCACATTTCGTCCAGGAATTCCATTCTGTCCCGTGTCGGCTGGTCCAGGTAGGAAACCGCCACATTCTTAAATGCCGCTTCATAGGGCTTTTCACCAACTGTCACATAGGCGATTGAATTTAATGTCAGACCTTCCGCGCGGTAGCGACGTTCCGAACCGCCACTGCCGCTTCGGCCTCCCCTTGGTTCCGGCAAGTAGCGTCTGCCGGAAGTGTCATAGCCCAATACAGAATCCGAATCGAAACGAGTCTTGCTTGAAATCCTGAAAAACGCCGCGGGGTAATGGCTAAAATCCAACCTGTCTTTCGTGGCGGTTAATTCACAATCTGCGCCCCCGTCGGCTTTGAACGTTTGCCCCGCAGTAAAAGGACCGGTAAACACAAAATCTGCCGCGCCCCGAGGACCGTGATAATAACGCAGCGTCAGGTCAACTTTTTTTACCTGTCTGTCAAATACTTTCTTGTATTTGTATGTCCGCGGAAAGTTTATAGCCACGCTGTATGTCAGCTTGTCTTCCGAATAATAAAGCAAAGGATGCTGGACCGTCCCAAAACCGTGTTTTCCACTCGTCGGCTTAATTTGCAAGAATGGAGTAAATAAAATCGGCTCCTCTGTTTTGGGTAATTCGAATATAAAGGTCCGATTCTGTTCATCTTCACCCCACTGTGTAGCAATGTTGGCAAAAGTATTCTCTGCGATTTTATTGCCGTTGCCATCATATATATCGTCACTTCCATCCGGCCGCACTCCCGCCAGCCGAATATCCAAAGGACCCCCTTCGCCAGCGAATTCAGCCTTCTCTGCTCTTGCCATCGGCAGCAGGATTGCACCTGCAATGATAACGGCAAGCACACTTACAATGCCGAGTTTGGCAGTTCTCGGCATTGGCCGATTGAGGATATGCTTAATCCGCCCGGCCAGCGCGCTCTTCGATTCCACAACGCCTATCAAGCGCAGACTCAAAACCGGCCGCTTAAACGCCAGCTTCGCAACGTTCACCAGAGTCTGCGGATACTGCTGCGCCTTCTCGCCCATCGCCACAAGCACTGTCTCATCTATCGCCTGCTCGCGGACCCTGCGAATTACGCAATTGGCCACCCACAGCAGCGGATTATAAAAATACATAATCTGCAAAACGGTCTGAACCAGATTGACCCACAAATCCCTTCGCCTGATATGCGCAAGCTCATGCAGCAAAACCGCCCGCAGGCCCCTCGAACCCAGGCTCGGCGCCAGCTTATGCGGCAACAAAATCACAGGTCGAAATAATCCACACACCGCCGGACTCGCCGCATTCGCCGAAACCTTCAAGCCGACTTTTCTTTTCACCCCCATACACTTGCAGCAATACTCAAGTGCATCGTTCATCAAACTATTCGCCTCTTTGGCCTGTGCAACAAGCCCGCGCACAAAAATCGCCCGCTGCAGCAGCAATAACCCTAATGCCATCACCACAGCCAACCAGAGCAAAAACACAACCCCCTGCCACGTAACCGGCGTTACCGGTGCCGCCGGCGGACCAACCGCCTCTGTCACTGCCGGCTCAACATCCGGCATCATTGGCAGCACCGCCGGCGCAGGCCTTTCCACTTCGATAGGTACCGGCTCGATAATATACAGCATATTCGCCAGAGCCGGCTCCAACGCCTCCGGTTCGGTTACCTCCTCAGCGCTCGTCTGGCTTTCGGCTACATACGCCAATTTGTCGCCAAACCAGTATCCTAAGCTCAAAGGCGATGACAGCGACGTCGGCAAAATAAGTTTTAAGAGCACTAACATCCATATACAGTACCGAAACACCGCCTTGACTTTCTTCCGCAGCGCCAAATCAATCAGCAGCAAAATCACTATCAGCACGCCGGATTGAACCAGCATCGGCACCGCAAATTCGACAAATGCCTTCCCTATCGAATTAACTTGTTCTAATAGCGCATTCATAATGCGTCCTCCACTTATTAAGACGCCGTTTTACGGAGTTTGGTTACAACAAAATTATTTTCTTTTGCGCGCACCGCTCCTGCGCTTTTTCTTAATCATCGTTTCCAGCTCGCTTAGCTGCTTTTTCGACAGACTATCGCTATCCAGCAAAAACTGCATCATCGGCGTAAGTGCCCCGTCGAATGCCCTTTTTACCGCGCGCATGATTTCGCCGGTTTGCGCTTCCACCCTTGTGATTGCCGAGCTGTACAGAATGAGATTGCGGATTCTCTCTGTAGTCAGCAGCCCTTTGGTCACCATCCGGTCCATCAGGGTCTTGACGGTGCTGTAGTGCCAGTTCTTGTGGGCCTGGAGTTCTTCCTGAATCGTGGGAGCGGCACACGGCTCATTGTCCCACACCGCCTGGATAATCGCCCATTCACCTTCGGTCAGCTCATAATTTCTCTTTGCCATTACAAATCTCCTTTTGTCTTTACCTTTGTCAATACTACTCTACACTTGTAAAGATGGTCAAGAAAAAAAAGAAATTTTTTCAAAAATTTTTTTACCCCCCTCTTTTTACCCCAAAAACCGCCCTCCTCGCCCCAAAAACGCCGTTTTCACTGCGAGTAATCCCTTATTGTCATTCCTGCGCAAGCAGGAATCCAAAAAACCGTGTCAAATCCCGAAACTGATTTACCGCTCTTCTGCGATTGCCACAAGGTGATGTCTGGTTCGAAAGAACAGGGTCCCCTGCGAAATTGCAGGTGTCGCCATGCAGGTTTCGTTCATCTCATTAACACCGAGCAATTTAAATTCAGGCCCCGCCTTTACGACATATACGTCGCCTTTTTCACCGGTGAAGTAGATTTTTCCGTCCGCTCCTACCGGAGAAGCGCTGAAAGCCCCACGCTTAGCGCTTAAGCTTTCACGATATACTAATTTACCGGTCTTGGCTTCGAAGCAGCTCAGTCTGCCGCTATCCGAGCCGCAATAAAGATACCCGCCATAAACGATGGGCGTTGGTATGTAGTTGCCGCCTCTCGTATAGCTCCAGGCGATATGTTTATTGCTTGACGAATTTTCAGCCAATGAAATATCCCCGGCTGCCGACAAGCGCACGGCATAGATGGGCGACATTCGTCCGTGTGCGTTTGTAATATAGACTAAACCGTGACCGACCACAGGCGTCGGAACGGGGATGTCTCCACCGCCCTTCATTTTCCAGATTTCTTTTCCCGTTTCAATATCATACGCCCCAATGTGCCTGTATCCGTTAACAATGATTTGGGAATGCTTCTTGCCTGTATAAACGGTCGGCGTGCCCCATGTCGGGACATCACTTCGAGGCGTCTTCCACAACTGCTTGCCATTCTTCAAATTAAAGGCAGCAATAAAGGAATCCTTCTGAACATCACATTGTAGAATTACCATTTGCTTATGGATGATGGGCGAGCTGCCTCCTCCCCACTGGGCCGAGCGAGCGCGATAATAACCCCAGTCAAGCACACCAAGGTCCTTTTCCCATACCGGATTGCCTTTCATATCGTAACAGTACAATCCTTCAGACCCAAAGAATGCAACGACGTAATTTCCATCCGTACAGGGAGTGGGACTTGCGTGGCTGGATTTCGGATGCCGTTTGACCTTCGGCTTCCCTGTGTGAGCTTCTCGCTCCCACAGAATTTTGCCGTTTTTTCTATCTATACAATAGACACGCCAGCTAAAAATGTCCTTTTCTGTTACCGATTCGACGTCCCCGTACATACCCACCTTCAGACCTGATTCGCCCTTTTCCTTAACGGCTGTAGTAACAAAGATGCGCTCGCCCCATACCGCCGGGCAGGAATGGCCAAGGCCGGCAATAGACGTCTTCCAGAGGACGTTTTCACCCCGTTCAACGTCCCACTTGACCGGCGTCGGATGACCTTCTGCAACACCGCTTGCAAACGGGCCGCGAAACGAAGGCCAGTTCTGACCCGCCCACAGATTCTCCACTGCAAAAGAGAGTACGATGAGAAAACTAAACGCAGCAAATAAGAATATACTGAACACGCAATGATATCGTTTTGTTACTGGATAACTTATCACTCACGCTCCTTCCACTAACCCGGCACTTAAAAACCACAAAACCAAAAACAGCGACAATCTGTTCTATGATTACTTTTGTTTTTCTTTCTTTTTGGTCCGGCCTTTCAAGTCACTTGATGCCGAGCTTTTCGAGTTGTTCGGGACGCAGGAATTCTACGTGTCCGTCCATAAAGGCAACGTTTGTGCCGTATCCTTTTCCCAGCAGTGTCCTGTCATATGCGACAGCCCTCCTATGGGGACGCCTTACATCCGTCATTTTGCCCTGGCCGATATATTCGACGTTTTCGACTATCCATTCGAACAAATTTTCCTTGCCAAGATAAGGTTTTAGTTCGTTTAAGTCAGCAGCGAACTTGCCCTTATGGTCATCAGCATACATTAGTACCGCAAGAGCTAACTGCCTTAACTTCTCGGCTGATTCGAGCCGTACTTCAATGTAACTTGTCTTCAAGAATGCATTCCATTCGCTTTTCAGCATGTCCCTGTCCGTCCGGCCGGGATGAATCAAAATCCGGTACTGCAGTGTCAGTCCTTTCCCCGCCGGCAGAGTGTACGGCTTATTGAACAGCACCGCGGGACTAAAGTACGGCATACCCTTCGCAACGTACCACGGTGACGGATGCCGCAGGTTCCCCGGATGGTCGAAGATGGTGACACCAGCCGCCTTGCCCTCGCCAATATCACCGCTAAAGTCCAGCCAGCGCGCTTTCTTGCCGTGCGCATGTTCGTCCCCCCGGCCTTCACCGTCAACAAACTGCCAGCCGCGCGTCGCCTTTGCCATACGCACCGAAAGCCCTGCGTAGCCGCCGAAGCCCTTGCCGCCTTTCTCACCCGGTATCGGCGTGCGGTCGAGCAGCACGTCTTTGTCACCCGCCGTGAAGGTGCTCCGCCAGTCGATTCTATATCGGCCTTGCTCATCGGGACCACTCACACGAATCAGCCGCCTTTCGGTCAGTACAGCAGGCTTGTCCGGCGGGTGGTAACTTAACCTCATTGCAATGCGAGCTGAGTAGTCGTCGCCGGGCGTCAGTTTCACATCCACGACGTCGGTTCGTCCTTGTGACAGGCCGGTCTTGGGGTCTTCTTCCCAGTAATTCAGCCCATCGATGAACTTCCACGAAAACCACAATGCCCGGTGCCAGCGATGGTCTGCCGGCCGCAGCCAGGTCAATTCCGTCCCATCAATAAGCCCAACCGGATGAAAATACGGCTTGCTTTCCTTCTTATTGAAGTTGAGCTGCCAGACAACACGCCCGTGGTTGAGAAGTGCCAGCGAGCTATCGGTTTGCCGCCAGCTATAGCTGGTTTTTCTCGCTATGGCCGCTCGCTCCGGCTCGGCCTGGCCGGACGAAACCAAACAATACACCACCAACAATAAAACACACACCAACGTTACGATACGGCTCATAATTTTACCTCCGCACCTGGGTTCCCATCTTCCAACTTATTGCCCCCTTAACACTGCCCGCAATTACTACACCAACTGTTTGAGGTGGCTGATACCTCGCTCGTCTTGCTCTAACATACCACATTTGGCCTACAATGCTCCGCTGCCTTTAGATGTGTTCCACCTCGATCCCGGCGAGCTTGCAGTAAGCCTTGAATTCCTGTTCCAGCTTGCCGTAGATGAACAACTGGTGGAAACCCTTTGTATCGCGCGAATCGGCCACACCATCCAGCTCAATTTCAACCGCAGTGCGGCAACAACTACAAGGCGGCTGTGGAATATTTGATAACACACGTCCCGTGCCGAGGATGATCTTCTCCGGACCCTGGAACTTCATTACCGTCACTTCCTGGCCAACACGCCAGAGAACCTGAAGGGCAACGCCGGTGCCGGTATGATAGTGACGAAGAATGTAAGGCGCCCTTGTTGGCTTGCTGAAGCCGTCGAGTTTAGTAGCCGATGTGCAATGGGCGCCCATCAGCGTGTTATTCACGGTGTTGGGAGCAGGGTCCTGCATAAAGCCGGGCCGCTCGAAAAGAAGATGCGTCAGCCGCGAGGAAATGGCGGCGTTCCAGTCGGCCTCGCAGGCTGCGACGATGCCTTCATCGCGGAGACGGGAGAAGGCCATGCAGGGTGGCCGGTGGTAGATACTGGGCTTACGCAAGCAATCTATTGAGATGCCCTGGCAGTTCTCAGCAGCCATCAATTGGCGGCAGACAACGTAGTTTTTGGCAGCCTCAAGAATCTCTTCTTTACTCGGCCCTAAAATATTCTTAGCGTTTTTGGCGTAGAAGTCGGCCATGGCACGAACTTCATCGCTCTGCTGGGCCTTCTCGAAGCCTTCATCGAAGCGTTCCAAAGGGATGTAATGCAGGGTCGTTCCGATAACATCCAACTTGCGGTCCTCGGTCTTACTGCCTTTAACAATACAGAGGCGTGTGTTCTTCATCTGCCAAATTGTTGAAAGCATCCGCAGGGCGAATCCCAGCCAATCAACATCCTGCGTAGCGCCGACGAATGTTTTCGCAACATTGCGGGTGGCTTGAAGCATGCCGGTAAAGGCAGTCATATTGCTATAAACGACAGTGGGAATGTCGCCACGGTTCTGGACAAGGTGGTTCACATCCTCCCACTGGAAAAGTTCCATAGCCACGATGATCAGGCCGTCGGGCGGCGCCTTTTTGATATGCTTGAGGTAGGCGTTCACTGCGCTGCGGTCGAAAAGCGGCTCGTCCTTAACGTCGAGGTGCACATCGAGCTGCTGGGCGGCATCGGCAAGAACCTTCGTGAACATAGCCTGGCCTGCTTTAAAGTCGAAGTCACCACCGGGCCAGCTTATGACACGGGGAACCCGCAGGCGAACGAACACTACGTTAACGACAGCCTTGTTATTGGACTTCGGCTCGGCAGCAAAAAGCGACGAGGCGAAGTCGAACAGGCCCATCTCCGTGGCCACCGCAAACGCACCTGCCGTTGCCAGGAAATTGCGACGATTCAGCATGAGCGGACAGCCAGATTTGACACACATTTCGTTAGTTTGCGTTGTAATCACCTAACCTTTCTTTATACTTGATTGCAATTTTCGTTACATCTATTCAGTTAAAAGATAAGTATGATGCTCTATACCAGTTTTTTGAGATAGTTTATGCTCCGCTCGGCCTGGTCAACAGTGCCGCATTCGACGCTCATCACGATGTCACGCGGTGCACTTCTGCAGACCTCGATTACTTTTTTCCAGTCTATGACTCCTTCGCCGCACGCGCAGCCGGCCGGCGTGCCCGTAACCTTGCCGCGTTTGTCCTCCGATTGCTGTATTGAAATGTCCTTGGCGTGCAGGTGAACCAGTCTGTCCTTGACGCGCTGCAGCCACTCAATCGGGTCGTGACCGCAGAGGTAACTGTTGCCGGTATCGAAGTTGATTCCGATAGCCGGAGAATCGACCAGCTTATAAATCCTGTCCAGGCCATCGGGGTGCTTACTATACTGCTGGTGCGGCTCAATGCCAATCATAATACCGCGCCCCTCGGCAACCGCCGCAGCTTCGGTCAGCACATACTTCATCAAGACGTGGTCCTCTTCTTCCGTGGTCCAAGCAGGTTTCCGCCCTTCGTCGCTGTTAACTACCGGCGCACCACATTCCGCTGCGAAACGAACCGCCTGTTTGAGATAATTGGTGCTAATATCCGGCTTGCACATAGGAGTATGCGCCGACAAACCCGAAAGTTTCACGCCCGCCTTTTCACACGCCCGCTTCATCCGCAACGGGTCATCCAGCATCGAAACAGTCGCATAGTAACCGGCCTCGCTCATCAACTCGCGTCCCCAGTGGACCCACGGCTCGACATATTCGTATCCTAACTCCGCCGCCTTTTCTATTCCCAATTCAAACGACATATCGGCGTGTCGTACAAATTCAAGATTGACTCCGATATACACCTTTCCCATTTTACGACCTCCTTATTCTTATCCCGTATTTTGTATCTCAATTATAAGTTTTACAAACGCCACGGACTCCGCATCGACCGCTTTAGCATCCGGTTCGCTGTCTCATTATTGACAAAAAGCTCTTTTTCCGGGTCCCATTTTAGTTTTTGCTCCAGCCGAATCGCAATATCGCTAATCTGGCACACTATATCCCCCTGAACAGACGTATCAATGTTAGATATCGTCTCAGCCCTGTTCTTCACGCAGTCTAACAGATTTCTCACATGGTTGCCGCTCCTGGTCAACTGGATATCGTTCGGCCCGAACTCCGTCGTTAAAAGCTCCTTCGGATGAGCGGTAAGGCCCCCACGGTTTACCTGCACCCAGCCGTCGGTTCCTTCGAAGACGGTGCCGTGACCTTGTATCTTGCCGTAGCGCTTCGGCCATTCTTCTCGGCAGGGCCAGCCCGTAAAGTTCATCGTTACACCACTGGAATACTTGCACACAACATCCCAGTTCATAGCCGCATCGCATACGCCGTCTGGTGAAGGCCAGGTGCCTGTCCCTTCGATTTCCACAGGACACGCAACTTTCTCGCCGCTGCCCCAGAGGGCAATGTCAATCGGATGAATCCCCCAGCCGGCAATAAACCCAAGCGCATAGTCCGAAATATGCCACCACAACCTATTCAAGCAGCGGTCCTTCGTGTAAGGCGTATAAGGAGCAGGCCCTAACCACATATCATAATCAAGCCAGTCCGGCTCAGGCACCGGTTTTGGGTCTCCGCCTGAAGCGCTGCCGGGTGACCACACATTGATGGTGTGCAGCTTACCTATCCGCTCATTCAAAGCCAATTCGCACGCAAAACGAAAATTCCTGCTCGACCGCTGCTGGGTCCCGAACTGAAATTTTCTGCCGTACCGATGCACCGCCTCGCGCATCGCCTGGTCTTCCGTTACCGACAGCCCCATCGGTTTTTCCATATAAACATCTTTTCCAGACCTGACCGCGGCTAACGACACCAGAACATGCCAGTGGTCCGTCGTTGCAACAAGCACAACATCAATGTCATCACGCGCAACAAGCTCTCGAAAGTCCTCGTAGGTTGCGCAGTCATTGTTTTGGTAGTGCTTGTCCACAAGATTTTTGATTTCCTTGCGTCTGGGTGCCTTAAGGTCACAGATTGCAACCACACGGGCGTCCTTTTGCGCCATAAAGTTGCGCATCACCCCGGTACCTTGAGGCCCAACCCCAACGCAGCCGACAGTGATTCGATTACTCGCAGCGACGTTACCCGCCCTACCCAGCGCCGAAGACGAAACTATGTATGGAAAACCTATTACCCCCACACCCGCTCCCGCCGCCGTTTTCAAAAAACCCCGACGGCTAATCTCGTTACTTCTTTTCATAATTCAACTCCTTCCTGATAATTTTTCTATTATCCCTGCCTGCCTGACGAATAACAGGGTGGCCGCCAATTATAACCAAAACCACAAACAACATCAAACCAAAAAACACCTCCTGTGCTGGCCTAAAAAAACCACTATTAACATAAAAAACACTATTTACCCCACCCCAGCTTTTGTTATACTAATGTATTATATAAAGCAACAGGCACACTTATCGGAAAGGAGCAGCGCAAGAATGGATTCGCGCGTAATCAAACTAACACCAGCAGCCCACAATCATGGCAATCTAAATCTGAGTTGTTGCGGCAAAGACTTTTTCCCGTCAGACGTCTTCGGCGGCTCATCAGAAAAAGCTGGTATCGGCGTTCAGATTACCCTAAAAGCCGATGGTTTACCTGAACCGGTCAAAACAGACATTCCCACAGACAACAGAACAGGCAAGCCCAAATTGATTTTCAGAAAAAGAAAATGGGTTAAGGATTTTGTTCGTTGCCACAAACTCCGGTCGACCGATACCGTAACAATTATCCGCATCGATGAAAGAACCTACAAAGTTAGTCCCAACAATCACAATCATCAAGTAGTCGAGAAAGAACATTCAACCAGAGAAACAAAAAACAAAAAAAAACTAATAGCGTTTGGTTGGTATGGAGGCAAATTCTCTCATCTCGACTGGCTTCTGCCATTGCTGCCTAGAGCTAAACACTTCTGTGACGTATTCGGCGGTTCTGCCGCAGTTCTTTTGAACAGACCACCGTCTCTTATCGAAACTTATAACGACATAGATCAAGAAGTTGTTAACTTCTTCCGTGTCCTACGCGATCAAAGCGATGAATTAATTCGATCAATCGGTCTGACGCCGTTTTCAAAAGAAGAATTCACATTAGCAATTTCTGATCAAAAAAAACCAATATCTGACCTCGAAAGAGCAAGACGGTTTTTCGTAAGGGCAAGACAAGTTAGAACAGGCCTTGCTCAAAAAGCTACTGCTGGCAGATGGGCACATTGTAGACTGACAAGCCGTGCAGAAATGGCGGGTGCCGTTTCTCGGTGGCTTGGTAGTATAGAGGATCTCCCATACATTACTCAGAGACTTCTAAGAGTCCAAATAGAAAATTCTCCAGCAACAGAAGTTATCAAACGTTATGACAGTGAGGAAACACTGTTCTACTGCGACCCACCATATCCCCATGGAGCTCGTGGAGATAGCAATGCTTACGCCCATGAAATGACAGATAACGATCATAGAGAACTAGCTCGCTTTCTCCGTACCGTCAGAGGTAAGGTTGCACTTTCAAGCTATCATTGTGACATCATGGACGAGCTGTATGGCGATTGGAGCTACATAGAAGCTCCTATCAAGAATTGCCACTCCGTCAAAACGCCCCGGAGAGAAGTCCTTTGGGTGAACTACGATATAGGAAAGGAAACTCAATGCCGCAACCAGAGAAAATTCTCGACTCAGTTTTTCAGCGAGCATCTCGCCATATAACCACGCCAATTTTGAGAAATGCTGAGATCTCAAAGAAGGTTAATCTTGTTTGTCGCAATCTTCAAAACCGCGCAGGTGCTCGCTTCCTGTTAGCATGTTTATTAGCAAAAACACACAATCCTGATGTGGATGTTCGCAAGCCATATACCAAAATTGGAGATGAAGATGCTTATTCGGGCCGGACTTACGACGAGTCCTATATATCTCAATTTATCATCGAACACGACCTACCCTGTAACCCAACAACTGCTTTTCTTACACCTGCTCTAAGGAATAGAAATATCATTCTGACACCTGATGTCAATCTCGTTGGGCGTCCACCGCAACTATATCAGACCATTCTTGAACTCTTAAGCTACGTTCACACAAGGAGACTTTCGGCAAGGAACCTGCTTGCTGAAACAGTGAGGTGCCTCCTCGTAGTTAGAGACGAAAGACGTCAAAGGATGAATACGCTTCTTGCTGCATTAAGGGCGTCTGAAGGTGCAATTCCTTTGTCTTCAGAAGGGACGGTTTCACTTATTCAACAGCATCTTAGTTGTCCAAGATCGAGTCGATTGCCGGTACTTGCTGTCGCTGCAGCCTATAAAGCAGCTGCTGATCATCTTCGAGAACGGATCTTGCCACTTTCAGCACATACATCAGCGGATGAACAAACTGGTGCATTGGGTGATTTGCATATCACCCTTGTAGATGACAACAATGTTGTAACTTGCTACGAGATGAAAACTCGGCGCGTAACGCGTGAAGATATCAACCGAGCACTCCAAAAGATAAGCCAAGCAAGTGCCAGAATCGACAACTATATTTTCATTACTACAGACCCTATTGACCAAGAGGCACAAGATTACGCTGCAAGTATCTATGACCAAACTGGCGGTATTGAGTTGGTTATATTAGACTGCCTCGGTTTTCTGCGACACTTTCTGCATCTGTTCCATAGGTTGCGCACACAATATTTGGATGAATATCAAGAACTACTCTTGGCAGAGCCTGAAAGTGCAGTCAGCCAACCCTTAAAGGAAGCTTTCTTAGCTTTACGGCGTGCAGCGGAAAGCTGTGAATAGTCTAAATATCCCACCCACCCATTTTCTCAGACTCAATCAACTTTTTGAATAATACTACTATCCCCAACTTTGCCCTTGAGGCCTTTTTCCTCGATTGTCTTATTTTCATTAACCGAGCGAGCGTTTTCTTGACTAACAGTTGAAACAACAGGTGCTTCGTAAGCAAAAGTGTTTTGTAAAAATCTTGCATAAAATGGAAGGCCCCATAAGAGAACGAAAAGAATAATAAAGATTACTATTAGGAGTTTGGTTCTTGCTTCAGGTTGAATTACTAAATGAACGCCAAGAAAGAATACAATCATTAAGAGACCTATTCCTCCTTGCAGGACTAAAGCTTCAGACAGGGGTAATCTTGCAAAAATTTGTACTCCGGAAAAAATAAAAGCAAAAATAGCAGTAAAGATACCCAACAGTTCGATAGTCCTTATTCTTTCTGAATCAATTCTTTCCCGATTTTTCTCTATTGCCGCATTTACCCTACTTTCTGTTTGCACCATTCCTTTGAATAATATTATTGATTGCCTTGTTAGTTCTATCCTCGTGCGTAAGGAGCGAACTTGGACAGTAAGATCTTCCTGATTAAGGAAAGTAGGGCACAAATCCTTTAATTCTTTCGGAACAGTTTGTCTGCTGACCTCTATTTCTTGGGTGTTGTGGAATAATAAATACCCTGCATTGTCTAACTCCCTTATTGCCTGGTCCAATCCTGCAATTGACTTATCTATGTCTTTAATAGCATTAGCTGGCACTATAGCCACGTGGAAAAGCATATCAGCACTAAGGTAGCGAAAGTAAAACTGTTTGGCCTTATCAAAGTTAAGGCCATATTCAACCACTTTCACTGCATCGGCAATTTTATTTGATTCCCATAGCCATATAGCTTTATAAAAATAATGATACCAACGCTCTTCAAGTTTCATAACTTGCCCAAGTTTTTCTAAAGCAAAGAGCATTTTCCCTTCAGCTCTAAGTTGAAAAGCTTGCCTTTCAAGGACTTCCTGGTCTGACTCGAGACGGTTTTGTTCAGCCTTTTTTTCAGGTTGCTTCTGTTCAGATTTTCCCATAAGACATTACCCTTTTATTTTGACAATACCCAAAACCGCAATTCCCGTCAAATCTAAAAATCCACGAAATCTGCTTGCCCCGCCTGCACGAGTCCGAATCCCTGCATGTCGTAGGCAGGGACCTAGTAGGCAGGGATCCAGCTATTTATGTGCTTATAAAGCGTTTTTTTGGCCGTTTTTTTGTCCCTTTTGTGCATTTTCGTGTCTTCCTTGTCCCCGCGTCTTACTCGCGACAGCGAGTAGCGGGGAGTGCCTTAGTGGCACGTGAAAATAGGCAAGCATTTCAATCAAAAGTGCAGGTAGCTGAAACCTAAAATCGAAAAATCTAAAAAATTTTTATCTCCTTTTCTGACAAGCTCTTATCTCTGTCAATCCCGTCAAAAAAGCACCAAATTTCGACTCAAACGCGCACATTCGCCCAATTATAGAGGCGCGTCTTTTTCGCCCCCGGCTGCCCTAATTTTCGTATCAGCAGATACACGCACATAAACCTTTATT
>CAZWKM010000009.1:0-1264 GCA_964634165.1 uncultured Pirellulales bacterium
AGACGACACGGCTGAAATTATCGACTGGATAAATAAACACAGCAGCCGAAAGATAACCGAAGACGCCGGCATAAGTATAAAGCCTATTTCGGTCAAGGCCACAGAGCGTATAGTTCGTTTCGCATTTGATTACGCCCGAAAAATGGGGCGTAAAAAGGTAACGTCCGTTCACAAAGCCAATATTATGAAGTTCTCCGATGGGTTATGGCTTGAGGTAAGCCGGGAGGTCGCAAAGCAATATCCTGATATCGAATTTGAGGACCGCATTGTTGATAATATGTGTATGCAGCTGATTCAAAAGCCGGAACTTTATGATGTGCTTGTGCTGCCGAATCTTTACGGCGATATAATAAGCGATTTGTGTGCGGGCCTGGTCGGCGGACTGGGCGTGGCACCCAGTGCGAACATCGGCGAAAAAATAGCTATCTTTGAGGCAACCCACGGCAGCGCACCAAAATACAAAGGCCAAAACAAGGTCAATCCGACGGCTTTAATACTCAGCGGCGTGATGATGCTAAGACATATAGATAAAACAGAGGAGGCGGACAAGCTGGAGGCGGCGGCCGCTGCGGTAATTGCCGAGGGCAAAAACGTAACGTACGATATGAAAGCAGACCGCAACGACCCAACCGCCGTCGGGACAAGCGAAATGGCCGACGCCATTATCGAAAAAATGACAAACCACGGGTAAAATCCAGGGTTCGTCATTGCGAGCGAAGCGAAGCAATCTATTCACTATTCGTTAACGACTAAACACTAAATTGAATCAAGAAGGTTATCGCAGATTGATTTCAGGTGCAAGCAGCGGCTTGGGTGCAGCACTTCTGCGACTCCTTTTGGAGGTCGCTGCGAGCGGTTACTCGATTATCATTTGCCTGCGCAATTTCCTATATTCCAAAGGCTGGTTGAAAATATATCGTGCAAATGCGATAGTCATAAGCATCGGTAACATAACAGCCGGCGGGACAGGTAAAACGCCACTTGTAATCTGGCTGTACAACAAGATAACTAAAAACTCAAAACTAAAAACTCAAAACTGTAAATGTGCGATACTTACCCGCGGCTACAAAGCGACTCAAGACTCAAGACCCAAGACTCAAGACTATGGAGACGAGCCGGAGATTCTTACCACGAGTTGTCCGCAAGCAAGAGTGATTGTAAATCCAGACCGTGTTACAGGCGCGGCCGAAGCTGTGAACAAGTTCGGTGCAAAGGTGTTGATTATGGATGATGGATTTCAACATCGGCGATTGGGCAGGGACCT
>CAZWKM010000009.1:1364-6062 GCA_964634165.1 uncultured Pirellulales bacterium
AAGCCAGACATTTGAAGGCGGATTTGATACTGTCAACGCAAAAAGACTGGTTTTCGTCCCCTGCTTTCGCAGGGGCAAGCCCTGTCATCCCTGCGCAAGCAGGGATACCTTTCGCGTATCTGGCAATTGAGCTAAGATTTATTGGCGGGGAAGATAAAATAACGCAGTTGATTGAAAATGCATTGAGGGGTAAAATCCCCGGAAAGTAAAAGGACGAAAGAAGAAAATCGGAAGTGTAAAAAGCTTAAAATGTACGAAAAGCTGCTGAAAACGGTAACGAATCTCGGCTCGCCGAAAATCCTGCTCGTGGGCGACTTTATGCTCGATGTTTACATCTACGGCGATGCGTTAAGAATAAGTCCGGAGGCACCGGTGCCTGTACTAAAAGTTACCAAAACCGAGTACCGCTGTGGCGGAGCAGGCTCCGTGGCTGCCGACCTTGCGGCTCTGGGTGCGCTGCCTGTCTGTCTGGGCGTCATCGGAGATGACCAGAACGGTAAAATTCTCAGGGAAAAGCTGTTAAAAGCCGGGGCCGATGTCACTGGTCTTCATACCGTAACGGGTCGGCCCACCATTAGCAAACAAAGACTCATCGGCTTAGCACAGCATCGCCATCGGCAGCAATTGTTCAGAATAGATGAAGAATCCACTGAACCGTTATCCAACGAACAGCAACAAAAGATCTCACAACTTTACAAAGACAGATTGAAACAAGCCGATATCGTTTGCCTGCAGGATTATGACAAAGGTTTGCTTGGTTCATCGTTCTGCAAGCAAATGATACAGTTAGCAGCGCAAGCGAACAAAAAGGTCCTTGTTGACCCTTTGCTTGCCGGCGACTATTCAAAATACGTCGGCGCCACCCTCATTACGCCAAACCGCAGAGAAACTTCAGCAGTGGTTGGTTTCGATATAAAAACCGCAGAAGACAGCGCCAGGGCGGCAGAAGAGCTTGCCAAGAAGTTAAAGCTGCAAGCTGTGGTAATTACACTTGATAAGGAAGGCGCATATCTTAGAACAGAAAAGGAAAGTGAAATCATACCCACCAGACCCCGCAGCGTTTATGACGTTACCGGTGCCGGCGATATGGTTCTGGCGACGCTTGCGATAGCCCTGGCCGCTGATTGTGATTATAAAACTGCTGTACAGTTGTCCAACATAGCCGGCGGGATTGAGGTGGAAAAATTCGGCGCTGCAACGGTAACTATTGAGGAAATTATCAATGAAATCGTCGGTCAAAATCGGGGCAAAAGCGGCAAGGTGCGCTCAATTGATTCTCTGGTTGAAGAACTTACCTGGCATCGCAGGCAGAAAGAGACTATAGTCTTTACCAACGGCTGTTTTGATGTGGTACATAGAGGGCACATCGAGTTTCTGAAATTCTGCAAATTGCAAGGAGACATAGTCGTTGTCGGACTAAACAGTGACAGCTCGGTAAGAACCATAAAGGGGCCCGACCGGCCGATTAACAACCAGTACGACAGGGCTGCCGTCCTTGCTGCATTGGAAACAGTCAATTACGTTACGGTCTTCAATGAGCCGGACCCGCTCAACTTAATCAAGAAACTAAAGCCCGACGTGTTAGTAAAGGGTCAGGACTGGGCAGAGAAAGGTGTCGTCGGCCGGGAGTTCGTTGAATCTTATGGCGGCAAGGTTGTTCTTGCCCCGCTTGTTGAAGGCAAAAGCTCAACCGCAACAATCGAAAAGATGAGGTCATTGGAAACAAAATCCTGATGGATGAGAGCATAAAGAAACAGATTATAGAAACGATAGAAACGCACAAGAAGATGATTGCCGAATTCCAGATAAGTGGCGTTGAAACGCTCGCCGCTGCTGCTGAGGCAATAATAAAGTCACTAAAGCAAAACGGCAGGATTTATCTCTGTGGCAACGGAGGCTCGGCAGCAGATGCTCAACACATAGCCGGCGAGCTTGTCGGCAGATTCGAGCGTGAACGCGGGCCACTGCCGGCAGTCGCCCTGACAACCGATACATCCGTGATAACGTCGATTTCCAACGACGACAGCTTCAAAAATGTATTTGCCAGGCAGGTCGAAGCGCTGGTTAGAGAAGGTGATATCCTGTGGGGCCTTTCGACCAGCGGCTCCTCGGCAAATGTTATTGCGGCCGCGAAATTAGCAAAGCAAAAAGGCGCTTGCGTACTGGCCTTTACGGGCAAGCCCGATAGCAAGCTGGAGCAGATTGCTGATATTTGTTTCTGTGCCGGTTACAAATCAACGGCGCGTAGCCAGGAGATTCACCAGCTTGCTTACCATATAATCTGTGACCTTGCAGAACAAAGTTTTTGCGGACGGCAGCATAATACAGCTTGTCATTCTGAGCGAAGCGAAGAATCTCATCGTTTCAGGTAGGAGAAGAGACCCTCCGCTGCGCCCAGGGTGACATACAGGGAGAACTATGCCTAATAAAGCGATATTCTTAGACCGTGATGACACTTTAATCGAAGACCCCGGCTATATCAATGACCCTAACCAGGTAAAACTGCTCGATGGTGTCGCTGAGGCGCTTATCGAGCTAAAGCGTCTGGGGTACAAGCTAATTGTTGTCTCTAATCAGTCGGCTGTTGCACGCGGAATCGTTACCGAGAAAGTTCTTGGTGAAATTCATAACCGCTTAAAGCAACTGCTGGCCGAAAAGGAGGCATTTTTAGACCGGATTTATTACTGTCCTTATCATCCCGACGGGGCTATCCCAAAATACCGTAAAGAAAGTGACCGGAGAAAGCCGAACCCCGGAATGCTGCTGGCCGCTGCCGATGAGATGGACATCGACCTTAGCCAATCCTGGAGCATTGGCAATGGCGCCAGTGACGTTGAGGCCGGTTTACGAGCCGGCTGCAAAACCATATTAATAAATCGCTCTTCAGATTACAAACAGCCCGACCCCTGCTTGCTGCTGGCAGGGACAAATCCACACTACAAGAGTGTAAATATAAAGGAGGCGGTAAATATCATAAAAAAATATCACCGTTCGTCCGGCAAACCTGCAGACCAAACTCAGTCGGCCCCCACAGGTCAAACTCAACCGCCCCTGCAAGCTGTGAAAGAAACACACAGCTCAGAGCTTACGGAGCCGGAACCGGCCCCTCCGGAGCAAAATGTTGCTGATAAGAGAACCGAGCAGTTGCTAAGCAGCATACTCGAACAACTAAAAAGCGTGCAGCGGGCCAATATGTTCGGTGAATTTTCAATAATGAGACTGATGGCCGGGATTATGCAAATTATCGTTCTGTTTTGCCTGTTGATAACCATATGGTTTCTGATGAGCCCAAACAGGCAGGACAATTTGGTTTTAATTGCGCTTGGGTTTGCTATGCTTTTTCAGATGATGTCACTAACCTTCTACATAATGCAGGGACGAAGATAGTGATGCGTGAAATGTGAAGCATATCTCGTGAAGCGTGAAGCGAGAAGCGAGAAGCGAGATGCGAGATGCAAGATACGAGATGCGAGATTTTAGTCTGGCTTCCTTCCCCTATGGGAGATGCTGTACTTTGCACACCGGCCTTGCGGGCCATTCGCCAACATTTCAAATCCTCCAAAATTTCGTTTTTTGCCAAGCCCGCGGTTCGCGAGGTCTTATCGCCAGGCAGCTTTAACGACAGTTGGCTGGAGCAACAGAGCAGGAATCCGTTTGCAATTGCAAAAAAACTCAAAGAACATAAGTTCACACACGCAATCCTTTTCAAGAATTCTTTTGCTTCCAGCCTGGCGGCTTCCTTAGCAAGGATACCAGTGCGGATTGGCTATGCCCGCGAGGGACGAGGGTCTCTGCTCACTGACAAACTTTATCCACCAAAACTACCTCGTGGCAAATTCAAGCCCATTTCTATGATTGACTACTATCTTGCGATTGCCTCCTGGCTCGGTGCCGACACAGTCGATAGAAGCCTCGAACTGCTCATCGACCCACAAAAGGGTGAGGGCCTGCGGGCCAAACTGCCGGAAATCGTCAACTGCAAAGGCCCGATTGTTATTATTGTCCCGGGCGGAGCATTCGGGCCAAGCAAGTGCTGGCCCAGCGTTAGGTTTGCTCAAACAGCGGATTGGGTGATAACTAACTACAACGCAACAGTTGTTGTTTCCGTTGCATCCAACCCCGTTGAGAGGCAAATTGCCGGAGAAATTTGCAATTCAAGCAAACATAAACTTATTAACCTGGCAGAAAGCCCCATAACTCTTGGCGAATTAAAATCACTTTTTTCAATTGCTGATTTAGTAATAAGCAACGACACAGGCCCCCGGCATATAGCCATAGCTCTGGGCCGTAAAATTATCAGTTTGTTTGGGCCAAATAACCCTGCCTGGACCGATACCGGCTGCGAAGATGAAATCCAAATAGTCGGTGACGTCTCTTGTGCTCCCTGCAGCAAGCCGATATGTGAGAAGAAGGAACATTTGTGTATGCAGGCAATCACCGTAGAGATGGTTTGTGGCGCCGCGAAAAAATTACTCGAAAATAATCACCGGATAAGCAACGGCTATGAGTAAACAAAAATTTGTAAAAATTTCAAAATCGTTCTTCATCGACCCTGATTATAAAGCGGCATTTAGTAAATTAGGTTTAACTACAATCGATGCCGTCTTTTCTTTTAATGCCGGCAAAAATTTAGCTAAAAACAATCTTGCGAGGTACCGCACGCGCCTGCAGTTTGAAATAAATTCGCCGGCAGTTACA
>CAZWKM010000009.1:6162-19274 GCA_964634165.1 uncultured Pirellulales bacterium
ATACAACTGAAAATTTGAAACTGCGAAGAAATTTTATCGCTCAATTAGCGGGCTTTGTAAAAAAAATCCACGAGACAAACTATTATCATCGAGACCTCTACCTTTCACACATATTCTACGCCGACAGCGGCAATTTTTATCTGATAGACCTGGCGCGGGTCTTTAAGCCAATCATCTGGCGCCGGCGATTTCGGATAAAAGATATTGCGCAAGTTTATTATTCGGCTCCAGGCAGGTATTTCTCGAACACCGACCGGCTGCGTTTTTACTTCGGCTATACCGGCCAGGAAGGCAGGCTGACCAGAAAAGACAAAGCATTTATTCACAAGGTAGTGAATAAGGCAAGGCGGATGGGACGGCACGATATGAAGCACGGCAGGCCCGTCCCCTTTGAAAGCTGACCGGATTCGGTTATAATTCTGCGATGAAGATGAAAATTGCAATCATAATAGAGCGGGCAAATATCATCCTTGGCGGTGCCGAGCGTTCGATTTTCGAGTTGAGATTAGCGTTGTCGGCGCTCGACATTGAAGTGCACATACTGGCTGCAAAAAGCCAAACAAAAGCTAAAAATATCCATATTCTATGTCAAAATACGTCCGGCAAGCGCACTTGCTACTTTACATTCGTGAAGGCATTAAATAAGCATCTGGCAGAAAATTACTATAACATAATCCACAGCGTTTTTCCTATTGACTTTGCCGATGTTTATCAGCCTCGCGGGGGCAGTTTTGCCGAATCTATCCTGCGTAACTCTGCCAGTTACCAAAACAAGTTTCTTGGGTTTTTCAAGCGAACAACAGCTTTTGCCAATTTTCGGCGAACCGGACTTTTACTCGCCGAGAGAAGGTTGTGCAAAAAACAGGATGGGCCGATAGTCGTAGCGCTTTCTCAGTACGTTGCCGAGCAGTTCAAACAACACTACGGCCTTGCCGACGACCGGATAACGGTTATACCTAACGGCGTAAAAATAAATAAACGAATCGACACGGGCGAGGCCGAAAAGCTCCGCACGCAAATACTGGCTCAATTGGGCCTTAAAGAAGCGGACAATCCCGTCTTTTTCTTGTTCGCAGCGAACAATTTCAGATTAAAGGGATTAGCTGTTTTAGTAAAAGCAATGTCCGCCTATGGTGGAACGACGGGCCATAACACTGACAGACAGGCTTACTTGATTGTCGCCGGTAACGCCAGAGCACACAAATACCGCCGACTCGCAAAAAAACTTAACGTCCACAGGAAAATCATTTTCTTAGGGCCTATCAGGCACATTTTAGACGCTCTGTCAATAATCGACGTGGCTGTGCTGCCTACCTTCTATGACCCGTCGAGCAGGTACATTCTCGAAGCATTAGCAGCGGGCAAGCCGGTGATAACCACGAAATTTAACGGTGCAACCGATTTATTCGTTAATAATCGGCACGGTAAAGTGCTCGATGCGCCCGAAGATGTCCCTGCATTGGCAGAAGCCATTGGCTATTTCACGGATACAAACAATATCCGGAAAGCATCGGAAGCAATTGTTGCAGATAATCTCAAAGAAAAAATTTCCATCCACCGGGTTGCCGAACAGCTAATATCTGTTTACGAATCTATACTGCAAAGGAAAGGCCAAAAATAATGTACACCATTTTCGCACTTGCTATCGTAGCGGCATATTTGCTCGGCTCGGTACCTTTTGGAGTTATCATTGCCGGAGCCCACGGCAAGAATCTGCGCTCAATTGGCTCAGGCAATATCGGTGCAACCAATGTTGCACGTGCTCTGGGTAGAAGATGGGCCTATTTTTGTTTTGTGCTCGATGTGCTCAAAGGCCTGGTCCCAATGTTAGCCGTCAGAGCCCTTATAGAAGTGCCCACCCCAACCCCCGGTTTACTTTCTTTATGGCTTGCGGTGGGCTGTGCCGCTATCCTGGGCCATATCTTCCCTCTATACCTGAAGTTCAAAGGCGGCAAAGGCGTCGCGACCAGCCTCGGCGTGGCGCTGGGCCTTTGGCCTTATTATACAATTTGTGCCGCACTTGCTTTCGCAGTATGGGCGGCGACTGTTTTGCTGTGGAGGTATGTCTCACTGGCTTCAATCGCCGCTTCTATCGCTTTTCCTCTCGTTCTGGTTTTGGCGATAGTGCTAACACCAGGCTGGGATTTTGCTAATCTGTGGCCGTTACTTGCCGCAGCAATTGCGATACCGATTATGGTGATTGTGCGTCACCGTGAAAATATAAAACGCCTAATCGCAGGAACCGAAAGCAAGGTCTTAAAAGCTAAGAACCGCAACTAAATATTCGATGTTCGTAGAAGAAGAAAATCGAGATTCGAGTATCCAGAAACACCGAACCGGCTGGCACGATAACAATGATTCATCGCAGATACCGTGGTGAAATAGACGAATCTACTTCTATTCAGGCGTCTCGTCGGTCGTCATACGCACCTTGTCATCCTGAATCAATTCGCCGGTTGTTTTGTCCCACTTTCGCGTGCGATAGACCAGACGGTGCTCTCCGTGGCAGTCGGTACAGTATTTTTCCTTGGTAGTGCCGGCGAAGAAAGATTTGTGCAGCGAGCTGATTTTGTCCCCGGGGTGACAGCCCATACAGAACGAAGTAATCTTCGCCATCGGATACATAATATCGGGCGGCGTGATGTTATCTTCGTCGCTGCAGTGGGCGTCGCAGGCGCCGTGGCACTGCTCACAGTCGATATTGGCCCGTGCGTGCACGATGGCCAGCTCCTCGTCCTCGTAGTTGATGTGGCACACGTGGCAGCGGCTGTTATCGGCTACGGGGCCGATCGGCGGTGACAGCTCGTCGTTATCGCCATTTTCCAACAGCAGCGGAGGTTCCTCAAGCATCAGCGGAGGATCTTGCCCGACTTTTTGCTTACAGTCCACCACCGCAACGACCACTACCGCCACAGCCATCCACAGACAAAATCTCAAATATCTCACACAGCCCTCTTTTGCATTGAGTCACGTTGGCCAGCATTGCTGCCTTCGCCTCCGCCCGAATAGTTCGTCATCGGGCGCCGGTTTCTACACGTACTCCCAATCCTTCAGCCACTGGTAACCTGCCGGCAGCCTGGCCCACATTTCATCGGCGGACCGTTCCAGCTCAGCTCTCTCGTTCATATCAAGCTCGCGGCGCTCCTTCACAGCTCTGGCCATATTGTCCACCTGGTGGGTACTGGCAAGCCCCGGTATCGGTGCCGTGATGGCCGGGTTGCACAGGATATACCGGATGGCAAGTCGCGCACGCTGGTCGTCTTCTTTAGCATTAGGGTCATCCGGAGCGCTGCTGCCCTTGAATAGTGAGTTGCTCGCAAAAGGCTTAATGCCGAAGACGCCCACGTCGCACTTCTTGACCGCATCGAAGAGACTATCTTTCGGCGCGACCTTGCTCTTGGCGGTATAAGGAAACAGGATAACTTCAAGCTGTGGAAAGTATTCTATCATCATCTTCAGCCACGGACGGTCGTGCGAAGAGATACCGATGAATCGCGCCTTGCCCTGCTTCTTGGCTTTATCGAGCGCCTCGACAAGTTCGCAGGATGTGTCGAACGAGTGTCTGCCGCCGGGCTCGTGACAGGTGATGCGCCACAAATCGGTGTATTCCTGATTCGACGCCTTTAGAAGTTCGTCAAGGCTTCCCATCAGCTTCTTGGCGGTGCGATAGTTCTTGGATCGTACCTCCTTAGCGCCATTGGATAGGGCCAGATACATCTTGTCCCGACGCCCAGCAAGGGCCTTGCTGTAGGCAATCACCTCGTTGCCCCAGCAGGCGTCGAGATAATTGATACCGACGTCGATACAGCGGCTCACGACTTCGCTGCGGTTCTGGGCGAAAGTTTTACCCGTGGCGTCGAGCACTTTGTTAATGCGTTTCCAGTGCCCGCCCAGGCAAACGACCGAGACCTCAAGCCCGGTCTTGCCCAGCCTCCTATACTCCATATTTGGGTTGTAGTTGAGGGGTTTCCTGCTGGCCGCATCAGCAGAGCTGTTTCCAGCTCCTACGGCGCCGAGGCCCACGGCCAGACCCGCTGCGGCCACAGCGCTATCGCGCATAAACTCCCGACGACTAACTTCTTTATTCTCCATCGTTTAGCTCCTTATTCAATTCAACTTACTTTAGTGATGTCAAATTCGAGTATCTGGCATCGAGCATCAAGTAGAATAACCGAATCCTGAGAAAATGTCAACGTAATTTTTCGCATTTTAGGCAGGAATTACAGGATAAAACAGGAGCAAAACAAGAAAAAACCTGTCTATTGAAAGGTAAGCCGAAAACACACCGAGACCAGTAGCGCAGGAATATAGGGATGGCCTTGCCCCCCCTGCCGAACGGACAGTTCATAACAAGCCCTGCTTGTTGTAATCAAAACGGTCGGTTTAGGTTAACGCTGATATTATCTCTTCCTTTAGAAAACTCTTTCCTTTTGGTGTAATTTTGCACCTTCCAGCGGCATCCATAACAATGTAATCATCTCTACCTAACAACCTGCATATAAGCTGGGCATAGTAACGACCAATTCTCATCACATCAGCCAATACCATATAATGGACCACTCCTCTTTCTGAAATATTAGCAAGTGCTTTCTGTGCCAGATTTACCATTATTAATCACCTCCTTGTAACGCTGATTTACGCTGGTATCTGCACTGCGAAGAACAATACCCAAGCAGCAGCTAAAATTGTTAGCAGCTCACTTTACCAACCTCCCAAAATAAACCTCGGCGAACCTGATTGCCGGTCCCGTTAACTCTCAGCAATCCCAAAGTGGCTCTCCCGGCAACCAGCAGGCAGCATTTCCAAAACCCTCCTCCCCCCCCATTTACCACCATTTAGTATCCTTTCAATATCCGGCAGTAGAGCCGGAGCCTTGCCTACCGCCCCAAAGATGCCTTTTACGCATAAAAGTTGGTTATTGAAATAGCCCGGCCGGGCTACCCCCCCAAGGAAGGTTAGCCCGACTGGGTTCCGCAACAGGTCTTATTAAGGTTTTTATCGGTCGAATCAGAAAAAAAGCAAATAGGATATTCCTGAATCTGACCTTCACAAATCCTATTATCGGACCGCCAAACCCCCATTATCGGACTGACAAAATCCTATTGCTGGACGACTAAAATCCTATTATAGGACTACCACGCCCCCATTTTTGATTAGCAAAAAAACAACACTCTAATATATATCGGCACATCGACACGCTTTACTTGAGTTCTGGACAGAAAACAGAAATATGTTAGTTACTTGCCTCGACATAACGACAGCGAGGTCGCATATCAATACTAATAAGGCCGTTTAGCAGCCCTCACGGATAGGAGGCCCCCTCTTTGGCCTGCTCACAATTCCAGGGAGGTCAGGCCTTCGAGTATGGCAATTTTGGTAAGCTCAGCTACACTGTTGACACCCAGCTTTAGCATGATTCGACGACGCCTTGCCTCGATGGCCTTGGTGCTTACGTGCAGCTCTAAGGCAATCTGTTTCGTGCTCTTGCCTTCGGCTAACAGTTGAAGCACCTCGTGCTCCCTGACCGTTAGCTTATCTAATTGCGACTCCGGGCCTGTTGACAAGCGCTCCACGTAGTCCTCAACCACCACGCCGGTTATTCTGGGGCTAAGGTAAGTCCCGCCTCCAGCTACGGTTCGTATCGCCTGAACAAACTCATCGAAAAGACATTCCTTCAATATGTAGCCGGACGCTCCGGCCTTGAGCATATCCGCCACAAACCGCTTGTGGGAATGTATTGACAGCGCAATTACCTTGGCTTTAGGAAACTCGCTGACAATTTCGCAGGTAGCTTCGATACCGTTGAGGTTCGGCATAGTTATATCCATAATGACTATGTCCGGCACCAGTTCCCGCACGAGATTGAACGCCACTCGGCCATCTTCGGCTTCGCCGACTACTTCCATATCCGGTTGCTCCTCAAGCAGGGAACGCAAACCCTGGCGAACAATCGCATGGTCATCAGCTAATAAGATTCTTACGCTCATCTCTTTTTCCCCTCGTCAACCTTTTCTTCTTTAAGCGGCGCCATAATTGTAACCCTGGTTCCGTGGCCAGGTGCAGATTCAATCTCAAGTTCTCCGCCTAACTGTTCCAGTCGCTCCCGAATACTGAATAGCCCAAATCCGCCTCTTCTCACCGCCGTCGCCGCTATTTTCTCAGGGTCGAACCCCCATCCGTCATCTTCAACGCTGACCTGTATCTGCTTGCTGACTCTGCGGACCGAAACTTTTACCTTCTTTGCCTGCGCATGCTTAACGACGTTTATGAGCAACTCTCGCACATCGCGGAACAAAAAGACACAAACCTCGTCATCTAAGGGCTTGGGCTGCCCATCATCTTCAAACTCGGTGGCGATACCATACTTTTGCTGGATTCGTTCGGTAAGCCATTCAGCCACAGCTTTCTCAAAACCTAATTCATAAAGTATAGGAGAGCTGAGGTTAAACGTCAATGACCTCGTTCCTTGAATGGTCTCGTCGAGCAAGTCACACACTTCGCCCAACGTTTTGGCAATATCCCCGGAAGGTATAGATGCACGGAGTATGTCCAGTTGGAGCTTAGAAACTGCCAGGGACTGGCCAATTGTTGCGTGCAGCTCCGTAGCAATACGGTGCCTTTCGCTCTCCTCAGCCAGCGTCAATTGTGAAGCCAGGGCCTTAAGCTGTTGTTCGCTTGCCTGCAACTGCTGGTTCGCAGCCTTGAGCTGCTGCTCACTGGCCTGTAATTGTTGGTTGGTAGCTTTGAGCTGCTGCTCACTTGCCCGTAACTGCTCGTTGGCAGCTTTAAGCTGCTGCTCACTTGCTCGTAACTGCTCGTTGGCGGCTTTCAACTGCTGTTCACTCGCCCGCAACTGCTGGTTGATGGCTCGAAGTGCCTCCTCCGCCTGCTTGCGCTCGGTGATGTCCTGGCCCTGGGCAATGGTGGCTAAAAGAGTCGTATCATCCTCAGAATATATGTTTGCCGAGTTCCAGAGCGCTACTCGAATATCCCCATCTTTGCGAAGAATCGGGATTTCCACCGACTCCCAATATTCACCCCTCAAGGTCCGCTTGATATTGCCCAGTGATTCCTCTCGGCTTGCCTTAGGGAAAAGCATGCTTAGTTTTTGGCCAACGACCTCATCGGCTGGATACCCCGTCAGGCGTTCAAAAGCATGATTGAACCTCGTAATCTTAAACTTCGGGTCCCAAACAATGATAGGAGCGTTAGCATGGTTAATGAGCCTTTCCAGGTAGTTGTGTGTCTCCCGCAGTTCTTTCTCCGCGCTGATGCGCTCGGTGATGCAGCCTAAGCGTTCAACCAAAACATCCAATACCTTTCTCTCTTCTTTGAGGAAAGGTCCTTCATCAATTACCGGTCTTTTTTTTAGGTAGCAAACTTCTATACTTCCGGCCTTTTGGCCATGAACTTTGATATCGGCAGACTGCATCCAGGCAGTTTTCCGGAAGTTCTTGGTTTGAAACCGGCTGTTCTCAAAAATGATTCGGGCAGCGGTGATATCAGGATATTGCCAGGCAGGTGGTATCAGGCCCACAAGACCCTGGAAAATCTCTTCTAATGTTATATCATGCTGCTCTACAAGCTGGGATAGCCCATAGAAACAATTCAATTCTTTAACACGCTCCCCTAAATCACGGTTAAGTTTGCGCAGTTCCTCTTCGCTGGCACGGAGCTGTTGATTGCCTGCTTCAAGCTGCTGGTTGGTAGCTTTAAGCTGTTGCTCAGTTGTGCGTAACTGCTGGATGACAGCTTTGAGCTTCTGCTCACTTGCGCTTAACTTACGCTTATCCGATGGATGCTTTCTTTGCTTACCCATTCTTCTCACCTCTTAATAATATGGTAACGGCAGAAGCAATCCTGTTCTGCGATTCTCTATGCCCTCCACAGTTCCTTTCCGCCGCCGTTACCCTCGGTATAGGATACAATTCCACGCTCGACGTCGATAGAAACGCTTCTTCTGGCTGTTCCTCCAACTGCCTGGGCTCTTACCTTCAGTTGCTTTTCCCCCAGAAGCTGGAGAGCTGATTCGATATTGTCTCTGCAGATGGTGTCATCTTCTCTATTGAGTATGTTCCCGCCGCCGACCAGAACTGCTTCGATATCGCCCTTTTTTGAACCCAGCTTGCTCATCCTGTTGAGTATGGCGTCGATGGCATTAGCGGTGTATTTCGTTTTTTCGACCTTTTTCTTGGCAGAGGCCCTGCCGGGCAGCATAACGTGCGCCAGAGAGCCAATATTTTTCGTGGCATCGTAAGCAATTATGACGATGCAGGAGCCAATCGCCTTCGACTGCAATATTAGCTTGCCCCTACCAGCTCTGACTTGGCCTATCTGCACATCGACAATTCTTTTCATTTTAACCCCCATACTCTTTCAGTTTTTCCCCTGCTGCGACTTCCATGGCAGATATATCTCGTTAATTCAATCTTAAATAACGGCTTTTACCCCGACAGTCAATCCAATTTTTTTGAAAATCTTTACTACCCAAAACCCTATGTAGCTCACATCGCAATAACGCAAAGCACCCGTAATCCGCAATCCCTTTTTTTCCTTTTTTCCCTTTGCCTTTTTCCTTCTTTTCTATTATTTTACCCCCTTGAATGATAACAGCACCTGGCAGATCAAGCTTCATCGAAAAAATAAACAGTGTATTTAGCCCCCCAATTTATTGGGCGGGTTATTGTGAACGCTTCAAGTGATAAGTTTACACTGAGTGAAAGAGTTTACCCTGAACGAAGCCGAAGGGAAGGGAAGCCAAGGGAGAGAGTTGCCGTTTAATAAATATTGAAATTCGAGAGGGATTGGGGTAGGATTATTGATGTCGTAGGAGAAAAATATGCTTTTTAACCGTGTAAATGGGAAATCTCAGATTATGTTATGTAGGCCATAACGTGCAGGGACACCTGCCTATGAACTTATATGGAAATGTCGAGTTAAGGAGAATGAAAATGAAGCGAACAGGTATTCTAAACGTGATAATGCTCGTGGTGTTGACGGCGATGTGCGTCTGTGGCGCGGCCGAGACGCCGGAGAAGAAGGTTAAGGTCAAGGCCTCGGACTTGCCGAAAGCCATCACCGAGGCCATCAAAGAGGCGTTCCCAAAAGGCGAAATCCTTGCCATAGAGAAGGAAGTCCAGGGCAAGGACCCGGGCCAATACGACGTTGAGATACAATCACAGGGCAAAGTGTATGAGGTCGAGATTTCCCCAGCCGGGACGGTTCTCGAAGCCAAGCAGATATCCCAAGCCGCTGACACCGCCGATACAGCCAGGCCGAAGGACGCCGACGGCGAGATGAAATGGACCGACGAATTCCACATCGACCAACGCAAATTCTCGGCGAAGGGGCGAAACAGGTTTTTCAGCCTGCAGCCAGGCCATAAGATTGTAATCGAGAGCAAATCAGAGAAGGTGATAATAACCGTTTTGAATAAGACAAAGAAGGTCGGCAACGTCGTTACGCGAATTCTCGAGGAGCGCGAATTCGAAGACGGCGAACTGGTCGAGGTTTCGCGAAACTTCTTCGCGATCTGCAAGGCAACCAGCGACGTCTTCTACTTCGGCGAGGAGGTTGACGACTACAAAGACGGCAAAATAGTAGGTCACGGCGGCGCTTGGCAAGCCGACAACAAAGACTCCAGGGCCGGCATCATCATGCCCGGCACCGTCCTGCTCGGAGCCAGGCACTACCAGGAGATAGCCCCCAACGCAATGGACCGGGCCGAGATAATAGCCGACAACGTGACGATGAAGACGCCGGCTGGAACCTTCAAAAACTGTATCAGAGTAAAGGAGACCTCACCCCTCGAGCCGGGCGCAATATGCTACAAAACCTATGCCCCGGGAATCGGCCTCATCCAGGATGAAGACCTCCTCCTAACGCAGTACTCGAAAAAACGCTGAAGATACGGAAATTGACTATCGACGTCGAAAGATAAACTGTACGGGCGACCCAACCTGGCCGCCCCGCCGCCTGCCCCCTTGTTAAGAGTGTCTTATACTCTAAGGGGGCCTGCCCACGTGTTTAGAGTGCCTTTTACTCTAAGTGGGTCGCTCATCTTTTTCCTTTTGCATTTTACATTTTAATCTTTAATTTTCCCTCCGCCGCCTGCCCGAGTCCGCATCCCAGTATGTTTAGCCTCCTGCACTGCAGATGGGCTTCTTGATATATAGCCCCCACCCCGCGCGGTGGGGGTCACTCAAAAGCACTTTTTTCCCTTGACTTTTAAGCTCTATTACCCTATTTTACCCCCTGAAAGTTAAAACACCTGGCAGCTCAAGCTTCATCGAAAAAACTTAAAACACTTGCTTCCAATCTTGATTTGGATATATTTTTTCAATTGGCGCAACCTCTAAAACCTCCCACCAGCCTATGTCTCCCAACTCAAGGTGAGTTTTTTCAGGATCCCACTTGAAACCAACTCTTACAGAAAGAGTTTCACCACTTCTCGCATCCTCTATTAATTTTAGTGCTTCCAGCGGTGATTGTGACAGACGTTTCATCAGGTCTTCTTCAAGCCAATCACTGAGGTAAGGATCCGTAGGCGGTACATAATCAGGCAGTTCATAATTTTCGATTAAATCCGCGAAGTTGACGCCATACGTCACTATCCAAGTTGTTGGCGCATTCACTGCTTCAACAGTATGAATATCCCTCAGTTTTTTCATCATCATCTCAACCGTATTAAGAATTCCCTCCTTCCTAAAGTCTATGTAATATACATCTTCTTCGAGACCTGGCAAACTGAGATCGTCTATGCAGATAGGAAGTATGAATTCGTAATCTCTATTTGTTTCCGCTCTTTTAGCAACATCAAATTCATATCTTGGATAAAATTTATTGACATAATATTTAGAAAGCAAAATAACTGCGAATCTGCTGGCCGTTCCAAATGTGTTTCGTAATTCATCCTTTAGCCGTTTTCCCCATAGATAGACTTTTTCTTCTTCTGAAAGGAAAACTTTGACACCTTTTTCTGTTAGCAGTCGATACAAATCATGAGCTAGCCCCCCGTCCTCGCTCGCGTACGAAATAGCAAAGTCAAACTTAAACATAAATTTTCTGTATGGTTAGTGACGTTTCCGTATGCAGCTTAACTTACTCAGTTATTCTACTTTTGTTTATTTCCAGCTTCGGCCTCCTTTTTCTTCTTCGCACGTCCTACTGGTCATGAAAGAAGCCCAAAATAGATAAAAGTCCATAATTATTCTACGTTTGTGCTTCCACATTTGGGACACGTGACTGGATAAGACGGGCGGCCTTTTTCTTTGGCTTCGCCTGGCTCAAAGACATCTTTTTCAAACTCACACCCGCAATTCTTGCATATTAATCTTCGCTTTTTCATGTTAGCTCCTACTTTTGATTAAGGATCTCAGTAAATCTTCGCCACAAACACTCGGCTGCGTTTTCGGAACCAATAAGCCCACTTTGGTCTCCGGCCGGCATTGTCACCCACAGACTTGAGGTATCGAATCCAAGCTTTCTACCGTCATCGCTTATGCAGAGCCATCCATTACACGAGTTGTCGGAATCGATATCGAAGAGTCCGGAATTGTAAGCTATTGAGTCTGAACCTATGGGGCCGCCCATCCAAATCTTGCACTTGCTCTTAACTTCGCCGTGGACGTATATAGTACAGATGAACTTAAAGCGGTGGACATCTGTGAAATCTGTTTCCACCTCTGAGTATTGCCTTCCCAATCTAGCTAATCCCTCCCGAAAATATGCTTTGATTATGCCGAATGATGTCTTAAGGAAAAGGTCTTTATCTCTTTGCGTAAACTTCTTTTTTATTGGCGGCATTGGTATATCGAAAGATTCCTCGCTTCCCAGCTTGGACTTTTTGCGAACAGATGCCCTGCCTGGTGACAAACGAAACTTCAGTGCTTCGATTACTGCATCTACATTCTCGTTCCACACAATGTATGCTTTATCACTCAGAAGAGGGTATTTTTTGATAATAAGGTTCTTGACTCTCTCCGGGCCTAACAAGAGTGGAAGAACACGCACCGCACCGTCGGAAGCTTCAACATTAAGGGCCGAGTTCAGTTCACGTTGCGGCCAGTTCTTAGAAAGGAATTCTTCACTGAGAATAACGACAACATATCTTGATATTTCGAGGCCGTCGTTAACTTTCTGAGTTATGCTATCACCCCATTTTATTTCAGCCTGGTCATACCAATACGTTATCCCAGCATCATCTAAAGCTTTCACCAAAGGCGTTACAACTTCTGCTTTGTCCTCACTCGCATGACAAAGGAATATATCTTTCTTATCAACAGTCATCGTCTTATCCTTCAATAGACACAATTCTGTGCCGATAATTGGGAACAACGAGAGACACAAGCTGGCCACGCACTTTCACTATTTGCCCTGCTCGTTGTATTTTGGTTTTTTGTTCTTTATGATCCGCTTCTCTTCAGCCTTGGCTTTTTCAATCGATGGCATTGGCTTAACACGGAACGATGTCACTCCGGGTATCGGGTCCGGGCCACCCGGCAGATGTTCCTCAAGCCTATCTTGGCCTCTATTGCGCTTTGCGACCCCTGTATAGACGTTTTTGTCTTTAGCATTTAGCAATTCATATAACACAGGTTTTCCTTCAGGCATGTTAGCAATATTCCTTTTATTGAGATTTTGTTTTGGTGAGAATCTTTTCTTTGCCATTTTCTTATCCTTTAACGAACCATTCCTTAAAATTAACTGCGCTTTTAGCGCAAATTCCAAAATCCGAAATCCACAGAGAACCTAAAAAAGTGGTATAATCAATACCCCCTCGGCATCCCTGCCGATTTTCAGTAATATTTTCCTGCTGATTATAGGACCGCAAATGGCGTGCCAACACCTTGCTCTGAAGACTCTTTTAACTTAACTCCTTTTGTGGCAAAGGGTTAAATTCCAGAACTTGCATCTGACCACTTGCAGTTACTATGCCATTTTGACAGTTTACAGACCGGAATGACCAGAATTGTCAAGGACAGACCAGAGAAGACAAAGAATCACAGGAAAATCAATCAAAAACGCGGGTAGTTGGAAGGTAAAATCGAAAAATCTGAAAAATTTTTATCTCCTTTTCTGACAACCTCTTATCTCTGTCAATCCTGTCAAAA
>CAZWKM010000010.1:0-18705 GCA_964634165.1 uncultured Pirellulales bacterium
GCGGTTTTGCTCGAGCTTATACTGACTTTCGGCTTACTGCCGGTAGTAACTTTTCGTGTCGTGGTAACAGATGCCTTTTTCTCACCTATGGATTTGGCGACACGTACAGTTCTGTTCGGGCTTATGCGAGTACTTGACCTTGCAGTCGTCTGTTTTCCTGCACCGGAACTTACCCTTACTGACGAAGGGCTTAAGGAGGATTTGCGAGCGCTGGAGGTGACTCCGGGCCGCTGGGTAGTGGTACGGCTGGATGTTACTCTGCTGGGTTGGCGGGCGCTGGGTCTAACGGTTGTTCTTGAGTTGCTGCGGCTCGGTGTCTTTGGGGTGCTTACTGCGGTTCGAGACGCGGTGACTCGCGAGGAGGTAGTAGATTTCGTGCGGGCTTTGCCGGCACTTGAGGACTGCCGGGCTTTGGGGGCAGCAGAGGTTTTTTTAGCCGGCTGGCTTTTTTGACTACTCCCGCTTGATTTACTGCTTCTTTTTTGGGCCTGCTTTGCTACGATAGGTTCGGCAAACAGCATTAAGGCCAAAATCAGCGTTACAAAAGCAATTTTAACATTTCCTCGGTACTTTAGTGCTAACATAATATGTCTCCTTTCATACTGAAATAATCCGTCATACTGCCTCGCAGTATGCCCGGACTCTATCTACTAAAGGCGCCAAATTGAGGTCCGGTAACAGGAATTCCGCCTCAAAATCACTAAACGGGGTGCAAGAGCAAAGAGTTGCATTGCCTGCATCCCCCTTCTTGCTTTCGCCTGCCCCCGCGTCTCCCCCCACTCTTGTCTTCGACAAGAAGACGTGGGGGGGGGCGGCGGGCAAGAAAGCAGGGGGGTGCAGGCACAGGTGAGATGCCAAACGCATTAAAAAGCGGGCGAAGGGATTCGAACCCTCGACGTCCAGCTTGGGAAGCTGACATTCTACCACTGAATTACGCCCGCAAAAAGACTCATATCTTCTTTTGTAGTAAGCCTATACGATTTTTTCCTCTTTGTCAACAAGTATATTATTGGATTTTTGTGCAAGTTTTTGTGCAACTTCGGCATCGATCACCGTCTCGGTTGCGGCCTTCATGTTCCGGTCATCGACCTTGAGATAGTGCGACCGGGCCACCGTTTCACTGTGTCCCATCCATTCCGAAACAACATGACTCGGAAACTTTTCGTTCCAGTCCTGCTCTCTGTTTTTGCGTAAAGTCTGACACCATTTCTTGTAAGGTTTAACGCCGCCAGCGTTCTTGCGAATGACCTGAAAATCCCGCCACAAATTATTTTTACAGAGCTTTGGTGCAACCAGCTTTTCGCCTTCGTTCGCCGAATCGAACGTTTCGCTGAGCAACGGCAGCAATTCGGGGACGATAGGTACCCGTCGCGACCGCCTGGTTTTTGGAGACCAGACCTTCAGACAATTCTTGTCCCAGTCAATGTCACGCCAGGTCAAGCTCAACGCCTCGCCTTGTCTCAGGCCGGCGAACCTGCAGAGCGCCAGCAATATACGCCAGGACCCGTTCGGACAGGCTTGCAACAAACGGTAGAGTTCATCGAGGCCGACATAATGCCAATCTTTTTTTACCCTGATAGTTTTGCTCAATCTGTTAAAAGGATTTGACAAAATGAGATCATCCTGCAGAGCCTGGCCGAACATCGTCCGGGCCTCCCTGATAGAACGCTCCACAGTTGCCGGCCTGGGTGTTTTACCTCGCCGGTTCCTGTTAGCCAGCTCGCCTTTCGCCAGGGCCGTTTTGAACGCGCGGGCATCGGCTTTTGTGATCTGAATTATTCGCCGGCCTTTGCCAAAATACTCCAACAGGTATTTTGCCGTTAATTTATGCAGCTCTAATGTCCCGGGCGCAAGCTCCGGTGTTCGCGAACTGATATAGTCAGCCAGAAAACTTTCCAACGTGTAATCACGGCTAATGTCTCTGCGACCCGGGTGCCGGTTTATTTCGTGCTCCTTCTGGAACCGTTTTAATTCCGCCTGCCGGTGGGACAGTTTGTGAGGACCATCAACCCTTCCGATAGATTCGCCGCGCTGCCGGCCGTCCGATCCGAACCATCGCAAACACCAATAGCGGTACGTCTTCCCGGATATTTTAACCCGATGTCTGGATAAACTTACTTTTAACCATTGTCTTGACATAAGCGGCGCTCCGCATTTTTCGCCGATTATTACTAAAGATGAAGCCAGGTCAAGTGTTTTTACAGTCACCGGGGATTATACTCCATAAGTTTCTCAATAAAACGCAGCAGCTCTGTCCTGGGATAAAACACCGTTTTTGAAATTTGAACAGCTCGCAGCAAGCCGTCTCTGCGATAGCGGCGTAATGTAGCTTTGGGATTTTTTATCTTGATAGTGTCAAGTCTCAAAAACCGGATTGCCTCATCCTCGGTAAGAAGTTCCGGGCAAGGTGTAAAGCCCCCCCGACCATCTGGTAACCAGCCAGGTTCGATACGGACCTCATTGTCAAGGACGGCATTTTCAGACATTTTCAATCCACTATTTATTTGGCCGTTTTAGCCGTTCTCCCGAAATTCACACTGATTTGGCCGTCCAGGTTCACCTGTAAGCCCCGTTCTCCCCTCTGCCCTACCCAACGATACCCCTGAACCGACTTTGGGCGATTGTGGCAAAGATGAGCTTGTTTCGGCACATCCGCTACAGAGCTCCTCGGCCTTTCCGTTTTCCATTATCCGGACCTGGCCTGTGCCCGCCGGAATCCAGCATCCGCACTTTACTTTGAACAAAATCCTAAAGTATCCATCAATCTTCAAGCCCCGCATTCAGATCCATATTCATCACCGGTCTATTTTGAGCATCATCCTTAATGCTATCTGTATTTTTTTTGGTTGATTCTGTTTGCTCTCTTATTGCTCCAATCAAATCATTTATCGCCTCCCCTAACATCGACCATGAATTGAAAATCCCCTGGCCCGCTTCGCCAGGATAGTTTGGTCCTTGTTTCTGTGGAAACCCTTTTGCCATTTCTAATTCTGCCAGCCAGCGATTTGCAAAGGCGCTCCGTCTCAAAGCCCGCTCCGGCTGCATCCCAAACGCCATAGACGTTTCCAATTCAGTACGATAGAGACTTGGTACTAATGGAAGCACGCCATACGAGCGGGCCCTTGTTTCAGCAGTTCTAAACAGCGCCCTTGCAATTTCTACGTCCGTAACACGTTCGCCCGCCGCAATACTTTCCGTCTCCTCCAGGGCCTCTACTTTAGCCTTTCGCATCAATGGACCGCCAACTTTTGTCCTTTCCGCCCTTCTTGCCGCCTGTCTAAAGTAATCCGTTTCTCTCGCCTCTGCAATTTTGCCGGAAATCCCTGCGATGTCAGCCTCAGCAATTGCATTTAAGATTCCTTGCTGCTCCAGCACGGCGGCTGCTTTACCGCCACGACCGCGATTAGCGATAAGCCAGCGAAGCCGTTCCGCCGGGTCTTGAATTGCATAAAATTCTTGTTCTGTCTGCTCGCGCTCACTTATCCGCCGCCGCTTGCCTCCTATAACTGCCGGCTCAAAAAGTTTTTCCTGTGTCAATTTTCCCGCCAGTGTAGAAATCCCCCGCAATTGGCCCGCGTTGGCGGCGGCAATAGCCAGCGCCAGCGCCTCATCAGGTTTCATTTCGGATTTTACCAGCTGCATACTTTCTTTGAACACTTGCTTGCCGAATTTGGCCGCGTTTCCTCCCAGCATATCAGTGACCGCCTTTGAAACATCCGCGACGTCCCCCGCAGCCAATTTCCCCCCGTACAGTTTATGTGTCACGCCCATTTGACCGGCAAATTCTGATGGCTCCTCGAGCAATTTCGCCCTGCCCGCTTCCGGCATCAAGTTCAGAATAGTCTTCAAATTTTCCAGGGGCAGTGCTTCGCGAAATCCGCGGTATATTTCAAGCCGGCCTGTAGGACCAATGCCCGGCATTGGCAAAAGTTTAAGTTTTTCTTGAATTTCAGCGAAATGTGCCAGGTCTCCGGCCTGGCTGACAGCTTTAATGATTTCCTTATTTACCTCGAAAAACTTTGCACTCACCCTGCTGACTTCTTCGCCCCATTTTTGCGTTTGACTGCGAACCAAAGCCAGTCCGCCGGCGATGCCGCCTCCGAGTCCGAGCATACCAACCATACCCTTCAAGCTGCCGCCAATCTCTGAAAATCCTTTTTGAGTTTTGGCGCTTTCCCGGGTTAAATTCTTCGTCCCCTGAGTAGCTTTCTTCTGGGCATCGACCACCTTCAAAAAGGCTCTCACCGCCTTGGCTTCTTCGGCCTCTAAAATGAATTTTGTTTTTGCCGCCATTATCGAATCACCTCTTTATCTTTCAGTGCATTCAACCGTTTAGTTACTCGCTCATTGAGCAAATTTGCCTTTGCCAGCGCCTCCTCTTTTGTAACGGCCACCAGCTCCTCGCCCTTTTTTGGATGACCGGGCGGCCGCATCCAGAAGTATCGCGGCGCATCCATTGCCCCTGAGGCCTTCTTTGCCGAGCCGGTAATGCGAATTGACTGCAACAATTTTCTTTTCGATTCGCCCGAAAACTCCAGCGGGCCGGCCATCGGTCTTTTTTTGAGCTTGGTTTGCAAATACCTTCTGGACCGGGGACTGTACTTGTATCTGCGTCTTGCAGCCGGCTCAAAATGCTTCGGCGCCACATTTTCATGCCAGTTCTCTACCAGCTTTTGAAGCTCCTCCTTGACGATGGAGCGGAACTGTTTCGCCATCCCCTTTGGGCTTCCTTCGATTACCACAACGCCACGTATCATTTATAACTCCAAACTCAGCCAGTGCAAATCCGCGCACGTGGAATAATAATCTTTTAAGGGTCCCCGGTTCCACTGCCGGAACTGGAGCCATCTTTTGTGCTTACATCCTCTGCGTTTTTTTTTGCGTCCACCATCTGTTTCGATACTTCGAGAATTGTCGGCACGTCTATTACGGCGGCCAATATCTCGCTGAGATTTTCCGTAGTTATCAGCTTGAGCAGATTGACCTCATCGGCGCCGACTTTATAGTTCCAGGCCAGGGCCTCAATCGCCAGCTCCATCCGCTCGGTCATGGATAGTTTCAGCTCGCCTTCCCTGCACTTATTTTCACATTGAAAATCATCCCAGAGCTTTTCTACTTTTGCGGAAAACAGGGCATACTTTGGCATTGCCTCAGTAATGAGCTCGCCGTTCTTGCCGAGCATCAGCGACTGCGGAAATATCGAGCCGCCGGCAAGAATTCTCGCAAGCGGTATCAGCCACTTCTCGCCGCCCGCCAATTCCACCTCATAACCTACCAGTTGCTTTTTGCGGCGAAGCGTTTTTTCCGTCGGCGGCTGGCCCTTATAGAGACCGATGTGGAATTTGCCGTCGACGCTCTTTTTCCACGTTTGCTCATTCGGCTTGTAGTGAAGCAGCTTCGCATCGATGTCCGCCGATGCAAACAGGACGCATTCTCCGGCGGGCCCTGCAGTCGAATAGCGCTGTGATATCTGTCCCTTATCGAACAGACCGCTTAGCCCCGTCTCCTCGAGCTGCGAAGAGCTGACCGTCTTAATGTTCGATATTGCGTAGATAAAATCCATTTTTCAAATCCTCTTCATAATTCGCCAGTACCTTTTTTAGGAATCGACACGCCTCGGCTGAACGGCCTTCGAGCTTTTTGGAATATCCTGAGTAAAAGCCGTGCAGCCAGAACCCGAATTGTTCAGGTGTCATGTTTTCGTAAAGTGCAATTATTTCCTCGGGCGCCGAACCATCTTGTATTTTTTTAAGGACACCGCCGACAGCTTCTCTGATAATATCGTAACGGTTTTCATTTTCTGGCATTTTCTTACATCCATTCTCTACCGCGGCGAGCTTGCCCTTGCCTGGTCTGACCCAGGCAAAGGCAAGCCCTGAAAGGAATTCAACTATGAACGAAAGAAACAAAACCGAGCTTTGCCGAGACCAACTTCGCTGTATAAAAATTATCCCTTTTTTGGAGGTACCAATTTAGCCAATTTATCGATATTGTATTTCAAAGCAGATGCAAGCTCGCTGAGCTGCCCTATTGACCCCACATCTTTCTCCATTGCTTTGAGGTTCTCTTCTTTTTCCTTCCGCAACTCGCAGCTGTTCGAGCAAAGCTCTTGTTGCCTCTCATACAAAGTTGGGACCATTGCTCGCAGATCGACATATCTGTCCGGCATATTAGAAAGCCTTTTCCGCGCAGCCGCGATCTTATCAAGTGCTTTGTCCGCAGCTTTACGGTCACCGGCATCGATACACGCATCATATTCGGCGCGTGCCTTTGCCGGACCCGCCTCAATCCCCTCGTTTTCTTTATTAAGCGACTTAACCTCATCAGTACCTTGGTGAATAATGCCAAGTATCTCCCCGTATTCGCCTTTCAAATTTTCAAACGACAATGACTCTGCCATCCTTTTGCCCTTTCAAATTTGTCATTCCCGCGAAAGCGGGAATCTATGCGCATTCACACATTTACTATCCTTTTTGCTCTTCGAGCATCTTTCGATGCAGCTCCGGATACTTGCGCACGCAGAACCGCACGGCATCGGCCTGGCTGCACTTGGTCTCCGTCATCTGCTGTTTTATCGCCGCTTCCCACGTTGCCGGCTGGCCGTCCCGATTCTCCGCAGCGAGCTGGTCAGGTTCCGAGGTTATATCACTGACCTTTGCTTTCTCCGCCTGGTCCTGCAAAAATTGCATGTGCAGCTCGGGGAATTCACGCACACAAAAGCGAATGCTATCGGCCTGGCTATCCTGCGTTTCTCCCATATGGTATTTTACAGCGGCAAAAAAATCCACGAGCTCTGGGTATTGGGAGAAACAGGCGCGAATCGCGTCACCTTCATTGCCGCCCATCTTGTCCCTGTAGTCTTTGACCTTGTTCCAGAATTCCGCAAGCTCTGCCTTCGGTGGTGTCCCCTGCTCTTGTAAAAACTTTGCGTGCAGTTCCGGATACTCCCGCACGCAGAACCGGACGGCATCGGCCTTGCTGCACTTTGTCTCTTCCATCTGCTGTTTCATCGCTGCATCCCACGTCGCCGGCTTGCCGTCCTTCTCATTTTTCGCTTTTGCTTCTGCCGCTGCTTGCTCGATCACATCCGGATCCTCGGCGGCAAACGTCTCGGCAGGCATTTCCGCTAACATTACTTGTTTGCTCATATTTCGCTCCTTTCCTAAAATATCAAATTGAATTTGTTCGCCGCCCTCGGCAAACGTTCTCGATTGCGTATGACTGTCGGCTCCCAGGGCGCACATGCTAACCTCTTTAATCGTTGCCTTACGAAACACCGTCCCTGGCCCTTTAAGTTTTTGCCCGTTGACCTCTGCCGATTCACCTTCTCTGACATGCTCAATCAATCCGGGCGGGACATACAAACTGGCCTGCATTGGAAAACCGTCTTCTATATCCTGCCTGGTCTGCTGGGCCCTCGGATTATTAAGAAATTTTCCCTCGACCAGGACCCTGTCGGTAACTTCTTGATGCGTTGTAAAGCCGATACGATTTGCAGTAAAGTGCTCTTCGAGGACCGCTGTTTTCTTTTTATCGAACTTCAAACCTGCAAGGTCGAAGGCTACATTGCCCCAGAGCCAGTGTTCGGGGATGACCTTACCAGAGTAAGCGACTATTCTAAACCGGCCCGCTTCCTGCTCATCGCCTGCCTCGGCGAAACTGACCTCGCAGTCCTGGCTAAATATACAGGCATTCATCGGTGCCGTAGTTTTGTTTTGACCCGGTCCCGGGCGCTCGACCCTTCGCATCTGGCCCCCGCATTTCGGACATTTCAAGTCCTTACAATGCTTTTCGGAAGTCATCTTATGACCACATTTTATACATTCGCAATTATATGTCTTAGCCATTTTAACTCCTTTCAATTTGTGCGGCCATCGCTTGCTTCGATTCTTTTCCGCAGTTTAAGGTACTGTTTTAGCAACACAATTTTGCGGCAAGTCACCCCGCCGGCACCGGCAACGTCGAAAACGCAAGCCAGCTTCAACTTCACCACGTCCGGCCCACTCCTGCAACCCAACTGTTTCAGAGTCCGCGCAACCAACTCACCCAAACCAAAAGCCCTGACCAGCTCTTTAATCGAGCCATTAGCCAGGCGATGGTAAAAGCCGGCGTTCAAGGCCGGAACATCCGGGCCAAGTACGGGGCTTGGTTTTTGTGACGAATCAGGTTTAACAGACATGTGCACCTCTGATTTGTATATTGCTAATTGATTCTCTAATCACCGTTAGCTGTGTCTCACTGAACAGCCGGATTATGCCGACCCTTGAGATAGGTTTGAGCCGATGTTTTGAGATTATATACGCCACTCTGGCTGGTGGTTCCTCCAAACGGTCTGCAATCTGACCAATCGTCAAAAGTTCTGATTCTGTCATTTTTGCTCTCCTACACAAAAAACTGCCTATGTACCTACTTTTAACAAAACGGACAGGTGGATTTTTGCGTTAAGAATGGGAAAGTGCGATATTTGGCGAAAAATACAGAACGGATTTTTTGAAAAATCCGTTTTAGTCCGCTTCGCCAGGTTTGGTATACTGCGAACTTATATCTTCGATGGATTGAATTTCATTCACTTTGTGGATTCGCGAAGGACAGTTTTGTCGTGGGAATTTTTTCTGAAGCCCTTTATATTTGCGTGCCTTTCGCAAATATCTTTTCCAAGTATCGCGAGAAGGCAAGTTGAATTCTACAGGTAAGTCGTGTATTTCCAACCATTCGTAAACGTCGTTATCTGTTTTATGCAGCAGCATAGGGTCTTTTTCAATGGCATAATCATAAAGGGCAACGGCGTCTTGTGCTGATTTGCTTAATTCTTTTCGTTTCGTTTCAGCTTCACTATCTCTAACCGCATCAGCGTCCGTTTGTTCGGTATCCTGGGATTGCGGAATGGCCTCGGCTTCTTGAATCAGAAATCGTAATTCGTCCCATGCATCTGCTGAAGCGTCGTCTGCTAATATATAGTCGGCAACTTTAATCGGCTTCCACCTATCCGGAATCTGACAGCACAGCCTGATTAGTTTTGACACCAACGTTTTTAGAATTTCATCGACAGCCGCAAAAAAATCCGTGACTCTTATAGGCCAGCACTTGACCGCCGGCAAGTCTCCCACTCGCCATTTACGTTTATGGTAAGGCTGCCGAATTTCTGGTTCGCCATATCCGCGAGGGTCAATATACGAATCTGACCGCCTATCATAAGCGCGTACATTCCACTCGTCGATGCTGTCATCACTTAGCCATAGCATCCCGGGATCATCTGATGAGGGTCGGCCGACAAATATATCAGACGCTCGGTTTAGCGTGTCGTAGATTTCTTGCAGAATTGATAATTTCGTATCCGGATGCTCTTTCTGTTTGCTTTTTGATTTTTTTTTGCTCACTGTGTCACCTGCTCTCTATCGGGCCGGCCTGACCAACCGCAGCGATGGCCGATGATGCGAGCTCGGGCGCTTGGACATTTTTGCTTGTTGCATTTTGTCCTTACCTCCAGGAGAAACCACGCGCACAATATCGCGATTAGTATTCCCGCTGGCAAACTGCTCGCATAGAGCGACTGTATAACCGGCCGCCGTCATCTTTTTTACGTATCTCTCAATAAGCCAGAGCGGGATAGTAACCAACGGGACCAGCTCCCCAACTACGTCTCGCTCTGTCAGGTCCAGGCCGCAAACCTCCGAGCACCTCTCGGCATCGTCGAAGAACGCCTCATAGGAATCGCCGAATCGAAAGAGCAGCAGGATCCCAGAGTATTTCTTTTTGAATTTACAAATCACCTGCGCAGCTTTGCTGACTTGCTTATCTGTCATAATTCACCTGCTCTCTGCTTTTGCCTTATAACAATTCTGCCGAAATCCAGAATATGGACCCGGCCGGGGGCCAGCCGGACCTCAGCTCGTTTTTGTTCGGTTTGCCTTCTCTCGATAAGCCCGCGTTTCTGCAGCCGCCGAAGCGAGCGGTATAATGATGTGCCGACTGGTTCGCTGCCGCCGGCGCTTAAGAGCATCGTCAGGCACCACTTATCGGCAGCTCCGTTGTCGGTCTTTTCGTAAATCTCTTTGAGCAAGCCCTTTTGTTCCTCGCTCAATGTGTCGACTTCTTCCCTGGCCCCGGGCCGCAGCCCTGTAAGCTGCTCGCACGTCAAGCACCTGCGAGCAGGCTCCGTCTTCTCAAATTCGTCCTTCGATACCAGCTCTAAAAAAACCCCTCGATTCCTGCATAATGCCTTGCCGCTGCTATTGACATGCACCTTATGCGATACGAACTCCCGGTCCGCCCCCGGCTGCTTATCTTTCTGCCTGGCCCGCTGACGCTGTTGCTTCTGGGCACGTTGCTCTCGATAACCTGTTTGCTTCACGTATTTCATAATACCTTCACAATAGTGCAGGGCCGGCCGAAGCCGGCCCCGCACCTTTATAAGCTACGCTATTCTTTTCCTTTCAACTCAATTCAACTCGCTTTATCATGCGTTATTGTTTTCTCCGCACTCACCCTATCAACTGTAATACCTCTGTTGCGGAGTTCGGCGCTCGAGTTCCTTTAATACGGCGCTACAGATGTTACAGGCCTCTTCGTCAAAGTCATCCATTGATTGCAACCTGGCCTTAACAATGGCAGCGAGTGTTTCGTCATCAAAGTACTCAAGCCCTTTTTTTGGGATTTCTTCTTTCTCAGCCATAAGAAAGACCTCCAAAAAAGTTAATAAAGCATGATAAGCTACACAGTGTAGCTTACTCTCAATTTGTTCATTGCAGTGCGGGGCCGGCCGTATTCCGGCCCCGCACTCATACCTTTCAGCACGCCTGATTTATAAAGCTGCTCAGCTCAAGAGCAACGGCCGCTACCAACTTTTAGCACTCTTTCGCCTGCAAATGCCATTTAATCTCCTCAAGTTCTTCCGTTGGTATTTGATGTAAAGACTGAATGCAATCTCGAATATACTGACCTCGCTCAACACTTCCAAACAAAACGTCAAATATTGCCTCATCCTCAGCTTGGTCATAATTAGCATCTTTCTCAGGTAGAATATCAGTTAGATATTCAGCCAATAGCTCTCTCTGATAGTGAGGGGTGTATAGTGAAATTGCCTCAATAAGGTGGTTTAAGGAATAGTTATGATGTTCTTCTGTTGAACATTGGTTACCTGGTGTCCAGGCGGCAAAGATTCCAGTGGCCTCGATAAAGAAACGGCGTAAAAGCCGCACGGCTTTCTGCTCGGAAAACTTATCATCAAGATAGTTGAACAGCTTATTTTTAGCCTCCTCGAATACCGGGCCTTTTTCTTCGCCTATGTTTACATCTGGGTTTCTGAACATCTTGCACAGCCGCTCAAAAGCCTTAAGCAGAACAAGTTGATCATCCATTGTGCAAACTGCTTGTGCCTGATTTTCAAGCTCAGGCGGATCCCCCTTGTTTTTATTGGTTTTTACAGAACTCATAATATGCTCCCTTCAAAAAAAGAAAGATGGCCAGGGTTATGAACGCATATAGAGAGCGCGGCTTCCTTACGGATAAGCCTACCCTGGCCGTGATTGATTGGTTAATCAGGATTGACTCTATATTTCTCATAACATTTACAATTATTGCCGGATTCAACACAGGTTTGCAACAGAAAAAACCGAAATTTTCTAAATTTTTTTTCGTTGCAGGATTTCTTTTCTGCGATAAGCCCCGTATTGTACAGGATATACGGCCATTTTCCCCCCAACATCCGGCTTGCATTTGCCCCGTAAAGCCCTTAATCCGCCATCCACCCATAGAATATGCCTCACAAAACAGAGAAAACCTCACAGAACGCATCCTGGAGCGAAATAACCCACTGTGTGCATCAAGCATCGAGTACTCTGCCGGCCAAGTCCCGAGTTGCTGGCCAACTCCTGTTTTTCGTAGTTGATTATATCTGCGTGAATTTTGGGGGAAATAATCGCTAATACTTTTATTAGCGGTCAACATTGCTTTCCAATTTTCATATTTGGCCAACTCAGCATCCAGAAATCTTTTAACCGCCAGGACAGTCTCGTTGACTACCGCTGGATTCGTGTTCCGATCCTGATAAGGCTGGGACCACCAGGGATAATACTGTGCAGCTCTCCGCCTGCCGGCAGCCAGCTTCAGAAACAGGACCATCACCCAGCTAAAACCTTCAGCTCCTCGATGCTGCTCAATTGCCGGTTGTGTTTTGTTCGATTTGAACCGGACTGCCAGGCCCCGCCGTGGCGCTTGCACTTCATCCATATCGGCCATATCGTAGTCGAACCAGCGCACGAAAGGGCGTTTCTACACAAATGCACCGTAGAAATGGGCGTTTTCAGAAAAAAACTCAATCAGAGGGTACTTTGGTAGGGGTTGGGGAAGGATAAAAAAATTAAGGGCTTACGACGCCGCTCAATTTTGAACCAGACTGCCAGGCCCTGCCGTGGCGCTTGAGCTCGCAGCCAGCCATACCTGGCATACCCCCCGACTGGTTTTGAGCGTTCCTGACGTGGCTGTGATCGCCAGGGATAATACTGTGCAGCTCGCCACCGCCCGCAACGGCATTGCTTTTTATGCGCCGTTCCTGCCCGCCCTGGTCCGTTGCGGCGCGTCTTCTCTATCCATTCCCACACAAACACCCACAGTACCATATCTAACCCGTTCCAATCACAGGACAGCCCTCAGAGGCCTTCTGGTGCGCAGAAAGCCGAACCTGTTGTCGGCAGGCTCTCAACCGCCTCTCGATCAATGGATTTATCTTTAATCGTATCGAGTGCCTCCTGAACCATCCACTGCTTCCAGTTCTTACCGAGAAACTTGAGGATTGTTGTTTGTCCAACACCTGTTTTCTTGAGTTTGTCGAATTGGCTTTTAGTTTCAATCAGTTTAATACTTTTATTAAACTGGCACAAAGTATCGTACTTAGCCAATTCAGCATCCAGAAATCTTTTGACCGCCAGGACTGTCTCATTGATGACCGCCGGATTGGTGTTCCATTCGATATTTTCTTCGGCCATAATCCGCAGCTCTCACTCCGCCGGCTGCCGGCCCCAGGGACAGGATCATCGAGGTGGGCCAAAAACTTCGACTCGTCAAACGCCATCCTCGTGCGTTTTTTCTCTGGATGGTAAAATTAGATGGTGACATCCCATATTTTTCTTGCGAGGTTGCTCCAGGATCGACGAACTCGGTCCGGCCGGTACCGCAGCACCCCTGGTTTTTCCCTTCAACCTGCCGGCACGAATTCCAGATCATCCGGCCGGCTATCGTCGTCCTCGAGCGCCGTTCATCCTGCAGGTGATTGCTCTGGCTCTCTCAAAAGTGCCGTGACATCAGGGCCGGAACGTGCAGCTTTCACTTCACCGGCTGCCGGCTCCAGGGACAGGATCATCGAGGCGAGCCAAATGTGCAAGCTTCAATGCGCACACGAATCCCTTGCAGGATGGCAAGCCCAGGCGCCACAATAACGAGCAGCTTTCCGTATGCTGGCAGCCGGCTCCGAGTATTAAACCTTTTCCCCAAGAACCCTGAGAAGTTTGTTTTCCATTTCATCCAGTTCGCTATTGAGTTTTGAGCGGAGAGCGATCAGCTTGTCGGCCGCAGCTTTAACCTGCTCGCGGAATCGTAATATATCCGCATCATAAAGGCCCCGTATCATACTTGACCGCCATTTACAATCATCGAGATCATCAAGGTCATAATGGTCTCCGTCTTTTTTAATTTTCCCGTCTTTCCCCCAGCGGCGGATAGTCCGAGGAGAACAACCTACATATCGAGCAGCTTCGCGTTGCGTTCTCACTTTGTATTTATCAACCATAGTTTCCCCTTTCAAAATACTTACTGTTCTATTCCTACAAGCCGGCCACTCCACATGTCACCGTCTCTGTCACCATATTCGTTTCCGGCAAAACCCAAAGGAACGGACATCGATTTTCCTGCAAAAAATTCGCTTTTTGCGCGCCATCGCTAACCGCAATAGACGACAATCTCCAGGAAGGACCCAAAAATAATTCTGGACAAGAATACTCCACCTAAAAGCAAAAGTACCGTTTGGACAAGAATACTCCACCTGCGTTTTTAGGCCAGGAACGCAGATTTCTACATAACACAGTGACATCCATTTTTGGCTCAAAAACGCAATGTCCCCATCTAAAAATACGCGAGCGGACATGGCCGACAAAATAACTCTTGAATTATCGGCGTTTTTGAGCCAATAACGGCGTTTCAAAATCGCATGCGGACATGAGGGCGTATATCGCGTGTTGCGCAAAGAAAACGCTGATTTATAAAAACCGACCCGCATTATTGAGCTAAAAACCCCTTTTAAGTATAAAAGGATAAAGAATTCCATGTCCACCTTACAAAAACAGACGTTTTTGGCAATCGTTTTTCTTCGAGGTAACCGCTTGTCTTTACTCATCTTACACATTCATCCCGTTTGTAATGGGCCGTAGGCAGATAAAATCTACCCAACATCATCGAACAATCGCTCTAATTTTTTCATTTGCCGTATCACTGAATCATCAGAAACACCAACGTAGACCTGAGTGCTTTGAAGACTCCGATGGCCGAGAACTTTACCTACAACTGCTATGTCCCTCTCTACTGAATATAAGTATGTGCCCAGGGTATGGCGAACCGCATGGGGCTTGAGATTAGGGATATTAGCATCGCGAGCAATACGTTTAATCCTCCGGTACAACGACCTGTAACTCATTCTGCTCGTGTGCTCTTTGATAATTACCCATTCATTGTTTTTCTTGACTCTTGTCCTCAGCAACCTGTAACCACTTTCACTGGCAAATAAAGGGCTGCCGGGTTTTGCGCCTTTTCTGCATCGCTTAATAAACGTTCGGAGTTTCTTTTTTATATCGGGCCCAATAGGAACAACACGTGATGACTGTCCTCGTTTCTTGCGGACCAGGATGGCGTCCTTGCCATGATGAGCAGGCAGATCGGCCAAGATTAAGTGACATAACTCTTCAGCCCTGACGCCGGTCTCTAACATCAGCTTGATTATCATTTCGTTTACTAACCCTCGAATTGTCCCCCGCTTCCGAGCTCTATCCGCCTCGTTTTTGACGAGCTGCAGTAACCGTTTCACCTCTGGCAATGTTAAATATTTATGGGGTGCAAGATAGTCGCTCCGAATGTCCTTTGTCATTCTTGTCATATTGCTTTTCTCTTTCAAAAATCACTTCGACCTACTAAAAAATATTTTTCCTTTTCTCTTAGCCATCAGATTCTGTCTTTTTGCTTGGTCCCCTTCCCTCTTCCAGCATTGTTTCTATATACCTTCCTATCGCATACGCCACAATTAAATTTCCCAGTTTGTACTTGTCTTCATCCGACATAAAAAATTCGATGGCTTTCTTCTTGGTTTCATCGTTAATTGGCAATTTCTTTGTATAACAATACGTATAGTGCATGCCCTCTTTGAAATGCCTGTCAATGGGTTTGTTATCCACGTATGCATCTTCCGCCTTCCAGTATGCATCTTGCATCTCCTCCAAATAACCGCCTACGTCTTTCTCCTCGACGTGCTCAATTATCCAATACAAGGCAAATACGTCACCCATATCAAGAACCTCTTCCAGTCCATCTATCGTCATGGCAAAATGAATTATCGTCTCTTCCCCCATGAGGAGTTGCTCTTCAGAGCCAAGCGTGCTCTTGATATATTCTGAAAATCCTAATTGGTCCTTCATCTTTCGGCTCTCCTAAAATTCCAATTAAATATTAAGCCGCAATGCCGGCAAACGATATTCCGCGTAAGCCTTCGCAAGCGGGTTAATTCCTACCACCCTCGCAGGTCTTTTTCGACTCAGCTTGTTGCTGATTCTTTTGCTTCGCAGCGAACCCCGTCTCCCTTTTCACAATAGCCGTAAACAAGGGCTTGCCCCCCTGCTTAACGCCGTCCGTCCTTGCTTCTTTCACCCAACCTATTGCTCGCTGAAAGATGTCGATGCCCCACTTGCCGGATTCGCAACCGTGTACAAGCCACGCAAGAATATGCAGCTGCGTTGTTATTTCCTTGCGCGTCACTGGCCGTAGCTGCCGGATCATGACTTCTTTAAGATTATTGCTGGCTTCGGCTAATGCCCTATCCCTCCCGACCATCAAACCAAGAGATTTCTTTTCAGAGAGAGTTTTTCCAACGCCTTTGTTTTGGCTTTTATCTGGGCTTTTATTTGGGCTTTGATTTGGTATAGGTTCTGCGCTTTTGCAAAATCCATTCTGCGCTTTTGCAAAATCCATTCTGCGCTTTTGCAAAATGGCGTCACGGCCTAAAAACCACGATTTTTCATCTCTGAAAGCATACCAAAAAGTTCGGTCGTAGCCCGAATCGTTGTAATTCCCCTTAACTAATACGCCCATCCTAATTAGCCGATTCAGCTTGCGGCTGATATGATAAACGCTCCAGAACGGCCAGATTTCAGCAAAGGCCTTGACAGAACCATAGGTCCACGTGCGGCCATCGTGAAAATGCTTACCATTGGCCCGATTCGTGAAAATCCAAAACTGCACGTGCCGAAGGATAATAGATTCATCGACCCCGTATTCCTGGGCGACATCCACATCGAATTGATATGTTTTTATATGATGTTTTTGCGTCTCTGCATTTTGTTGATGTTCCATTTCGGCATCCTTACCCTGTCAAAAAAATTTTTACAAAAAATCCTTTTTTTTGCTTGACAAGGTCTCAGGAACGCCGAAAATGGTAAGTGTTTAGGTTACTATTCTCGGCGTTGACGACCTTTGTCAGCGCCCTTTTTTTTGTTCTCTCAAGCAGGCCCTGCAAGCCCCGTTGTTAGCTGCCACTGTCCGGCCGGCCTTATTTTAGCCTTGCTCGGCAAGGTCCTGCCAACAACAGGAAGTTGTGCAAGTTTTTGTGCAAGAACCACCCTGAAAACAGTCGAAAATCCAGTTCCGAGTCCAGTGTATTTTTTTGAGATAAAGTCTTTTAGAAAGGAGTGTTAGTGGCTGAAATGGCGGGGTTACGAACCGCCCCGCGCTGGCTTGGGAAGCTGACATTCTACCACTGAATTACGCCCGCAAATCCGGGTAATACCGCGCTGCCGACCTGCGAACCTTCTAAAATTATACCGTTGGCCGAATATTTTACCAGTATTTATATTGCCGGATTTATTTTCTCTGCAGCATAAAGGAACCGTTCAATAATATATTTTCCCGCTAAAACGCAGGTCAATATTAGACGATATTATAGAAGGCTGCTGAACCGGTCGGAAAGTGAGCATTATGAAGAGAGCATTTTCACTTATTGAGCTGTTGATAGTGGTAGCTATACTGGGGATTCTTGCAGCTATTGTGGTCCCGCAATTTCAATCACACGCAACAGAGGCGAAAGAAGCCGCAGCGAAGAATAATCTGCATATATTGCGAGCTGCAATCGAGCTATACGCCACCCGGCACAACAGCGTCCCGCCGGGATATCCTGATGACGACCCATCAACAGTACCTGCCCAGCTCTCCTTTGACGCCCAGCTAACCGAGACTGGAAATTACCTGCACGATATTCCTACAAACCCATTCAATGAAAGATACGGCACAAAAATGATTAGCAATGGCGAAGATTTTCCGACTGAACCTGTCCAGACGGACTTATATGGCTGGGTATATAAGCCCGCAACCAAGATAATCAAACTGAACTGGCCGGGTACAGATTCGGCCGGTGTTGCATATTTTGAATACTAAGGTAAACCTCGCACTACCTTTACTCTTCAACCTTTTCAAAGACAAGGGCCTTTGTTATGGCGGCATCTGTCCCCTCAGATAAATTAAAGTTGGGATGCTCGGCCGTGTGTGCTGTATAATCAGGGAAACTGGTCCAGTCCGCCAGCCAGACCTTGCCGTCCTGTGAAATTGGTCCGGCGAATATATCCGTGCTTTTACCTTCCACAACACCTTTGCCTAATTCCACGTAAAAATTCTTTAAGGAAATCTTTACCATCAACTCCCGGCCGGCTGGAGCGTAGTGAACCATCCATTCGCCCGGCTCGTAAATTCCTTTGCCACCCATTTTCATCGGCACTGTGGTTACCTCGCCGGGCTTCATTCTTACCCTGCCGAGACTGATTACCGCTGAGGAAATTGTTCCATCCGGCTCGAAGACAAATTCCCAGCCATCCCTGTCTGCCCTCCATTTGCCAACAAGGAACTCCGGAAATTCACCGCCCCCTTCGATAATTACCTCAATGCCCCTGTTAGGGGTTTGGCAACCCACGAGGCCTAATAGCAAAACTGCAAATCCGGCCAGTACCAATAACTGCTTCATAATATTGTATTCCTTTAATTTTATTAGACGCAGATTACGCTGATTAACGCAGATAAAATAAAAAAATAAAAAACAAAAATCCGTGAAATCTGTGAAATCCGTGGTTAAAAAACATCTTCTGCGGAATCAGCGTCTAAAAAGGTTATGCTGAAAGCGTTTGCGTCCGGGAGGGAAGCTTGCTCAGGACCAGTTCATTCAGTTCAAGCTTTTTACTGGCATTGTCGATGTCGATACCAACAAGATTGCCATCAGCGTCATAATCCAGGACGACCCCTTCGGAGACCTCTTTGCTTTCAACACTTGACCTATCGGCCAAATCAATATACAAAGAATCAGTTTCAGGATAATATCTCAGTTTCATAATTTAAAGCTCCTGTCAGGAAAAGCATTATGTATTGTAGTCTTATCTTCAAGAGTTATCACACGTAAGACACGCCCTTCAA
>CAZWKM010000011.1:0-11208 GCA_964634165.1 uncultured Pirellulales bacterium
TTTAGCGGTTTTCTGCCGGTCGAGCTTGTCAAGTTGTTCCCAAAGCCCTTCATGAATCATCGCATTATGTACCTGCCATTCGCAGCTTCTATCTCAATAATCAATAGTCAATAATCAATAGTCAATAGTCAATAGTCAATAGTCAATGTCCTCGACCGAGTAGCATATCTCTTGCATGGGGCAGAACCGCTAAGATTACTTCCAGAGATTCTTTAACCGCTTTCGGGCTGCCGGGCAGATTGATGATAAGCGTATTTCCGCGAACTCCGGCTACGCCGCGAGACAGCATAGCATTTTTAGTTTTTTTCAGTCCCTCAAACCGCATTGCTTCAGCTAAGCCGGGGACCATTTTTTCACACACCGCAGCCGTGGCCTCAGGTGTAACGTCTCGAGGCCCAAGGCCGGTGCCACCGGTAGTCAAGACAATATCGACTTTTACCTCATAGGCAAAGTATATAAGCTCTTTTTCAATATCTTCTTGTTCATCGGGCACGACTTTATACTGGCAAATCTCGAATTTGTCGCCATCGAGCATATTCTTGATGGTTTGCCCGCTTACGTCTTCTCTTTTTCGCTGCGAGCAGCTGTCGCTAACCGTCAATATGGCTACTTTAATCATTTGGGTTTATTACCTCTATAATATCACCGGCCTTGACTCGGCCCGGCTTTATTACTTTTGCAAAAACACCTTCTCGCGGCATAACACAATCCCCGATTTGCTGAAAAATAGCACAGCCGCTGTGGCATTCTTTGCCGAACTGCGTGATTTCAACTTCGGCATCGGCGCCGAGTCTGAGTTTACTGCCGATGGCTAAAGCCGCTAGGTCAATTCCTTCCGTGGTGATGTTTTCCGCAAAATCTCCCGCTGAGACGTCGGCCCCTTTTGCTCTCATTTTTTCGATGGATTCTTGTCCTAATAGACTGACCTGCCTGTGCCAGTTACCTGCGTGGGCGTCGCCCTCTATGCCGAAGCCGGCTTTTAGTTCAGCCGCTGGTACGTTGTACTTCCGTGTGCCCCGGTCTTTGGAAATTGATATAGCTTTAATCTTGCCTTTTGTAGTCGCCACTTTTGCCTCCCGTTTTTTCCAGCAATTTTATCTGGCTTATCACCATATCTTTACCTTTGTATTTGAGCATATCGTAAATGGTAAGACAGGCGGCGCTTGCGCCGCAAAGCGCTTCCATTTCAACGCCCGTCTTGCCCGAGGATTTAACTTTAACATTCACAGAAACCGATTTATTCGTCTCGTCCGTCACAAAATTAACTTGCACGGCCTCAATTAGAATAGGATGGCACATCGGTATTATTGAAGGCGTTGCTTTTGACGCATTTATCGCAGCTATTTTTGCCGTTTCGAGAACATCACCTTTCGGACATTGCCCATCCCGCAGGACCTCAAACACCTCTTCTCCCAGAACCACACCCCCCGTTGCGGTAGCAGTTCTTACAGTAACGTCCTTCCCGCTTATATCTACCATACCTTTCGAATCCTGCATTTTTTTATCCTCCAATCTCGTTCATAAGCCGGTTCCTGCAGGAGCTTCCGTTTTCTGGTTTTTTCGCTGCCGCTTCGAGTATCGAGCCGCCAATGTCGTCAAAGTCCACTTTTATCTCATTATCAGAGAAAAGACACGGCTTCAGGAACCCATCAGCGGTCAGTCTGAGCCGATTACACTGGCTGCATTTAGGCGGCCGCTCCGTCCCGAACCTCCTGCTCAAATCAGCCCTGTCATAAAGTGAAAACTGCATAATCTTTTGAAGCTGCACGCCCCTTTGCTCACAAAATGTCTTCATCTTTTCGACGTCCTCTTCGGTCGTATCATTGAGAATGACCATATTAATCTTTATCGGTGTAAGCTTTGCTTTGATAGCTGCATCGACGCCTGCAAGGGCCTGACACAAATCACCGCCGCGAGTAATCTTCTGATATCTGTCCCTATCGAGCGAATCTATCGAGATGTTCACGCGCCCCAGTCCGCTTCGCTTCAGTTTCGCCGCCATATCCGCAAGCAGGGAGCCGTTCGTAGTCATGCAGACCTCGTCGATACCGTCAATAGCTGCGAGCTTTGCCACTAATTGTTCAACGTTTTTTCGCACTAACGGCTCACCCCCTGTTAGCCGAACTTTTGTTATACCCATTTTCGCAGCGACTTTGGCCAGCCGCTCTATCTGCTCGTAGGAAAGAATTTCACTGTGGTTTTTATAAACAAAGGGTGCCTCCGGCATGCAATACACGCAGCGGTGATTGCACCTGTCCGTTACGGATATTCGCAGGTAATTTATTCTTCGATTAAATCTGTCTAACAGCAACGGTAGCTCCCTCCCTGACTTCTGCTGCGCCTGCGGGTATGCAAAGCAGGCCGTCAGCTTCGCACAATGCGTTAAGATGCGCAGAGCCATGATACTCAATACTTGCAACCTTATTATCGTTTGTAAATACGACCGGCAGCCACGAATCTCTTTCTGTCTTTTTCCTTGTGATTGCCTTTTCCAATTGCCTATAAGCAACAACGGCCTTGAAATCGTGTCCCATCATCTTAAAAAGGAAGGGCTTCACTAACAATTCGAACATAACAAAGGTCGATACGGGATTGCCGGGCAAGCCAAAACAAAAAACCTCGTCCGAGACGCCGAAAACCATAGGTTTGCCTGGCTTTACCGCAACCTTCTCAAACAGCAGCTTAATGTTGTTTTCCTCCAGAATCCCCCGAACAAGGTCGTAATCGCCTACCGATACACCGCCGGACAAAATCACAACATCATTTTCCGCTATCGCCTTTTTGAGTTTTGCCTCTATGGCTTCTTTTGTATCGACGGCAATACCATAGTTTGTGGCTATCGCAGCGGCGCTTACTACCTGGGCGGCCAACTGGAATGCATTGCTGTTTCTGATTTGACAGGCCGTTGGTTTCTGGCTGGGTTCGACTAATTCGTCCCCCGTGGCTATAATGCCAACCCTCGGCCGTAGTGACACCAACGGCTTCACACAACCGTGGCTCGCCAGCACCGCGATATGCTGGGCTGAAATCCTGCACCCGGCCCGAAGAACCACATCACCTTTTTTGATATCTTCGCCTTTCAGACAAATATTTTCTTCTGTGCTGCTGCCTGTGAATCGAATCCTGTTCTCCCCAACGCTTTTAGTATATTCCACCATAATCACGCAATCGGCCCCCTCAGGCACAACGGCGCCGGTCATAATCTTCGCACATTGGTTCGGCCCAATCACCTTTTTCGGCACCAATCCCGCCGGAATCGTCTCAATTATTGTAAGCTCATTTGCAAGGTCGGCTCGACGGCACGCGAACCCGTCCATTGCCGATTTGTTAAAAGGCGGCATATCAATGTCAGAGACTATCGTCTCCGCCAGTACTCGATTCAAAGCGCGCTCAATGCCGACACGCTCCGTACCGAGCCGACGGGCCGAACCCATCATAATTTCAAACGCATCATCGAACGCAATCATCGTACTTTTTCTGAAATTCTTCATATTCCGTTATTGTATTCAGGTTGGTAAACCCTCGCGCTTCCATCTCAATGTACTTGACTCTGCACCGGCAGAATACATCGCTTATTTTATGTCCGCCGGATGACAGCACCTCGTTTATGGGCTCAAGCGCACTTTTGCGGTACACCGCAAAGAGCGGCTCGTATCTTTCATCACCGGTAGTTGGAATAACTATATCTGCCCCCTCGGCTTCCGCAAGCATCCTTCTAACGTAGGTCAAATCTATATGCGGAATGTCGCACGCTACGACAAAATTAAGTTCGTTGGCTGAGGCCTCCAGGGCCGAAGCTATACCCATCAAAGGTCCCTGCCCCGGTATTTTGTCCGGGATAACCTCGAAGCCAAGAAAGGCCAACTTGTCCACTTCGTTTGCGCTTACAAGTGTCTGCTCGAAAGAATCGCAAAGCTGCTCGCATATATGTTCTACCATTGGTTTACCCTTAATCGGCAGCATACTCTTGTCGGCATCCATTCGGCCGCTGCCGCCTCCCGCTAAAATTATCGCACTTGCTTTCTCCTGTATCACCCATTTTTTGTCGCTCAGTTTTATCTGCTCCAAATCAAAATCAAAACGTAGGGGCGACCCTGTGTGGTCGCCCTGCCCCGAAACCACAATTTTGTCCGCATAGCTCCTGACCTCCCGAGCCGAAAGTTTCCACACTTCTTGTTCCCGACCTTTGACTATAAGAAACAATCCCGGCTCAACCACCTGGCGCAGCGAGTTTGATTCGCAAGTTGAAACCGCATCAGGCCCGATTATATCGAGCAGAGCGGTCAATCCTTCTTTAAGGTGCGTTTTCATAACGCGCAGCCAGAAAACCTGACTCGCACCTGCTGCCAGAAGTCTCGCCGTATCCTTGTCCGAACTGCTGTCCGTTTCTTCTGTAATACAAAAATCTCCATCGAGTGACGGGCAGACTCCGCAACCTTGACCGCCGCGAGGACATTGCCCGTCTCGCTCCTCTATCGTAGTTACCTTTATTCCTGTGATGTCCCTGTCTTTGCTAAATTTCCTGATGAGCGCGCAGGCCAGCTCGGTCTTGCCCGTTTTTCTGCCGGCAGAACCAATCATCAGCATTCCGTCGAGCTTGAACATTTTATTCCTCGACATATTGAATAGCCGAGGCCTTGAAACTTACCCACACCTTTTTCCCGCAGCGCAGCTCCAGCGCCTTCACTGCCTCAGCAGTTATCAAAGCTGCCACTTCGACACCAATATCAACTATAACCTCAACCCCGACTCCAGCCGGTACAATGTCCGCGATGGTTCCTTCAAAATTATTGCGGGCACTTGTTCGGCTTGCCGCGTTGCAAATCGTAACATCCTCACTTCGAACACAAACAAACCCCAAACCGCCGGGACTGTCCGTAAGAACTGAAAAGTCAAGACCGCCGGTTCTAAACCGTCTCAGGTTCGCCTGCCCGTCGTGTGGCTCTTCCAATTGCCCCTTAAAGAAATTTTTGATGCCGACAAACCGGGCGATAAATTCAGATTTGGGACGCTTAAAAATCTCCTCAACAGTCCCTGTCTGTGCAATCTTCCCGCCTTCCATAACAGCTATATGCGTCCCTAAGGAAACAGCTTCGGTGTAATCGTGCGTAACGTGGACTATTGCCTGGCCTTTGGCGTTAATCTTGCGCAAAAGCGCACGAATTTGCGGCCGGCTCTTTACATCCAGCGACGATATCGGCTCATCCAGCAGCAGGCATCGCGGCTCGCTCGCCACCGCCCGCGCCAGACAAACACGCTGAGATTCTCCGCCGGACAGCGCCAGGGGATTGCGCTTGAGAAGAGCGGCAACTGCGAAATCTTCGGAAAGCTCACCTACACGTTCGCGGATTTGAGAATCCTTAACTTTTCTGCACCGAAGCGGATATGCAATATTATCGTAAACCGTCATATGTGGGAAGAGCGTGCTGTTCTGAAAAACAAGAGCGATTTTTCGCTTCTGCATCTTTTCGTTGGTAATATCTTTTCCGTCGAGAAATATCCGGCCGGCATCCGGACGGATAACACCGGCTATGGTCTCGAGCAATACGCTTTTGCCCACGCCGGATGCGCCCAACAGAACAAAATACTGACCCGGCTGCGCTTCAAACGACACATCCTTTATGACCGGACTGCCAAAGGACTTGGAAATTCTCTCAACGCTGAGCAACTTTTTCCCCTTTTGCTAAAAGCCTCAATACAATAAAAAACACCAGACACACCGCTATGAAAATAACCGCCACCGGCCGGGCGTATTTCAGACCGAAAGCCCCGAAGCGTTCATAAATCAATACAGGCGTAATCATCGGTTGATAAGCGATGATTAGTACCGCACCGAACTCACTCATCCCCCGTGCCCACATCAAAATCAGTCCTGATATAATCGGCCTGGCCGCCAGAGGGACCGAGACGGTCAAAAATACCCTCAACGGACTTGCCCCAAGATTTAGCGCAGCTTTTTCAAGCCGTTCATCGACGGCAAGAAAACCGTCCCGAGCGGAATTGATAAGGAAAGGAATACTGACAAAAGCCATCGCTGCCATTATACCCGCATTGCTGCCGACCAAGCTGAAACCCATTTTGCCCGCCGCCTTTCCCAAAACGGAGTTTCGAGAAAGCACACCCAGCAGTGCTATCCCCGCCGCCGAATGTGGTATGACAATCGGAAGGTCGATAATGCCCGTAACAAGTCCTTTCAACGGAAAATTCTTTCGCGCCAGCAGGTACGCAAAAGGAATGGCAGCAATAGCAAAAAGCGCCGTTGCCGCCATAGACGTCCACAATGTAAGCCAGATGCTGTTTCGAACTTCGGCATCTTTTCCCGTCTCTGCAAGTTCCGGCAGTGAACAGTTCACAAACATACTTATCAGCGGGGCAATAATAAACAGCAGCACAAGCCCACCAAGTGCGGCAAACAGCAGCGAGAGCGGCTCAGTTTTAAACCCTGATGACAGCCTCACCTCTTGTCCTCCATCGGTAAAACCAAAGTTTTCAAGCGCTCCGGAAGCCTGTCGAAGCTATCTGTCGGCGAAGGGGCCAACGGGGTGTGGCCGTTCTTTAAAAGAATTGCCCCGCCCTTATCGGCACCGAGCAGAAAGGTCAAAAACTTCAACGCAAGCTCACGGTTCAGTGCGTTCTTCGGGATTGTAACGCCGTATAATATTGGCTCACCGGCTTTAGTGATAAAGGTTCCCTTTTTTTTGCCCGTTATGCGAACCGCAGCACTCTTGTAAAAATCGGCAAACTCCGCTTTCTTCAGATTGATCTCATCGGGCAGCACTAAAGTTTTGAGCTTGTGCTGTTCAGCGACTGAACGGTATATAAAAATATAGTCCAGTTCACCCACTTCCAGAAGCGCTAATAAATCAACTTCCTTGGGACGGATGTATCTTCGGTCTTTTGCTGACATCTTGCCTGCGAGCCCTGGCCTGTTATAAAATTTTTCCGCAAGACTTATCACCAACAAAGCCCGATACCCGCACGGGTCCGTATTTGGGTCGGACCTGCCGAAAGTAACATCTTTTTGCAGCAGGATATCGTACCAGTTGTCATTGTTAATCTCGCCGGCCCTGCGGGAGTCCTCGCGAAAGGCAATTACCATTTCGTTGCTTGCGAACTTAATATTCCACTCGGCATATTCAGGTACCAGCAGCTTTTCAATTACTGAATGATCCGATGATGCCATAATATCGCACCGCCTGTTTAAATCTGCAATCTTTCGCGCACACATCCGGCTGCCCGCTGCTTCGCAAACAATTTTTATTTCAGGATAATGCCTGTTGAATTCCTTACATATCTGTTTGAAAGGGACTGCAAGACTGCCCGCATGAAAGATAATCAACTCTGAATCAGGGCCGTGACTTTTGCCTTTCATCAAAGTGTAGCCGGCCAATAAACCCAACAACATACAGGCAAGAGTTATTTTTACGGCCTTGTTCAATTTACAAGCTCCTCGATATGTTTTTCATACGCTTGTTCTACCGCCTTTTCGACGTCACCGCGAAATCTCGCGTAAGCTTTGACCCATATTTTACCTTGCTCGGTTAGAGTGGTTTGCCCGCCTGTATTGCCGCCTCGCTGCTTCTCCACCAGGGCGATACTTAAAGCATCCTGTGCCTTCTTTAAGTCACCCCACGCCTTTCGATAGCTTATCCGCAGCGATTCACTGGCCGCCTTCAGTGACCCTTCGGCATCGATGCTCTTAAGCAGCCGCCATTTACCGTCGCCGAAAGCCCCTTCAACGTCTTTGGTACTCAGCCAAAGTTTAAACCTTGTCTTTAATTTTTTCACGTTCCTGACCTCCTCACTATCACGCAAAACAGCCAAGCTGACATTTGCAGATTCTTATGTTGTGCTGATTGCAGATGCGCCCAATCTCAATAACTTTCACCTCGAATTCTTGCGCCAGTTCGAAGGCCTCGGCACAAGCCAGTTTTTTCTTGCCTTCTATCTCCTGTCCGCCGCTGGCGGATTCGATAACAGCGTTAATCAATTCTTCCTCTTTACCCATCTGTGCTTCCTTACAAAGCTCTGTCCGGTTATGCAAAGCTCGACATATCGCAAACCAAAAAATAAAAAACTAAAAGCGTTGAATTGGATACCGAAAACCGACGTATGAGTTTTGGCGACCCAATCCATAGTTTTTAATTTTTCGCTTTACGTTCTACGCCTACTTGTGATAGTACCCGAATCCGCCGCCCAAGTCCACCAATTTGTCGAAAATTTCTACTCCGCCGCCTACGGACAAATTTACTACCATATTGTAAGTTCAAGTCCTGCTCGGACAGTTGCATTTTCGTTGTGTATCGGTTATTCTACTTTGTATGAGATGTCCGTCTTGTTCAAATAGCTTAATTCGGGTTAAGTTGCAGGAGGGTTTTGTTGACATCTGTCCTAATTGTGAGGGCATGTGGTTTGAGAAGGATAAATTTGCAAATTTTGTCAGGCAGTTATCAGAAAGCCGGGAAATCCCTGCAGAGAAAACCAAATTGTTCGTGCGGCGAGATGTTCAGCTTTTACATAAGGTGGGAGAAAAGGATAAGAGCTGCCCCAATTGTCGTAAGAAGCTTCGCAAATTTAATTATTCGTATGATTCCAATGTAATTTTGGATAAATGTCCGGATTGCGGCGGCATCTGGGCTGATAAAGGAGAGGTGGAGCAAGTTGCCAGTTATGTTAAGAAAGATCCAAAGGTTACAGCGGTCGCTGAAGGGCTTATCGAATTGAAAAAGTTGGGCGACCCTGACATAGATCCCGACGAAGTGACAGCGGGATATTATTTGTCTTTTTTGAAAATAGTCGTTCCTTTGTCAGATGATGTGCCGAGGCAGAGATTTCCTTTGGTCACGGTTTGCATTATTGCTTTGTGTACAATTCTCTTCGCAACCCGGATATATTTACAACCGGAACGTTTTTGGGAAAAGTTGGGTCTATTTCCGGAAGGTTCCCATGGTATAGATTTATTCAATTCGATGTTTTTGAGTGTCGGACTGCTCTCTTTTGTATTGAACATGCTTTTTTTGTGGCTGTTTGGTGACAATGTAGAAGACAGATTCAGCCGGTTGGGGTATCTGGGATTTTATCTTTGCTGCGGTCTTTTTGCGAGTATTGTCTTTAGCATGTTCAACGATGATTTATCCATTACCGCTGTAGGTATTAGCGGAGCTGTCTCCGGTATTATGGGGGCTTACTTTATCTTCTACCCCGTGGCTAATATTAAACTTTTTGTGTTTTTTAGCACAGTGGAAGTTCCCGCTGCCGTGTTTTTGGGGTTATGGTTTTTATTTCAACTGCTGTCTCCTTTTATATTCCGGGATGGGTCTGTATTGAATGCTGCTTGGCCTGCTCATGCGAGCGGATTCGTTTTAGGAGTAGTGGTGGCCTATTTCAAAAAGAGCGCAATTCAGCCGAAGGAATAATACTAACGCACCGCTTTGTTAGGTTTGCCTGTGTGAAATCAAGCTCTTGCAAAATGTGCCGGAACAGCATATAAATTAGCTGTTATGGCCAAAGATGTAAAAAAGCGAATCGAGCAATTGCGTAGTGAGATTCGGAAGCACGATTATCTCTATTACGTCCTCAATCAGCCCGAAATCAGCGACCGGCAATATGATAAACTTTTTGCCGAGCTGCAGGTGTTGGAGCAGGCAAATCCGCAGCTCATAACGCCCGATTCGCCCACTCAGCGTGTTTCCGGCCGGCCGCTCGAAGGTTTTACCACCGTCAGGCACGCCGTCCCTATGCTGAGTATGGACAACACCTACAATGCTGAGGAATTGCGGGCCTTTGACGAAAGGGTGGCGAAGGGCCTGGGCGGCAGAGATTACGATTTTGTCGTCGAATTGAAAATTGATGGTGTTGCGATAAGTCTCCGTTATGAAGACGGCACTCTCGTAACCGCTGCGACCCGCGGCGATGGCGAAGTGGGCGATGACGTTACCACAAACGTCCGCACGATAAAGGCCGTCCCGCTTGTGTTGTTAGGCGGCCGGAAAATTCCCGCCGTCCTTGAGGTCCGCGGCGAAGTCTATATGCCGACTCACTCCTTTGTCGAACTGAATAAACTTCGCACCGAAGCCGGCGAGCAGGCCTTTGCAAATCCCCGAAACGCCGCCGCCGGTTCTTTGAAGCTGCTTGATGCAAGAATTACCGCCGAGCGCAACCTGGCCTTCTTTGCCTATTCAATAGGCGAGCTTTCCGAGCCGTTAGCCGAAAATCATTATCAAACCCTCCAGGGATTTAAAAAACTTGGATTGCCTGTTAATCCCAATATCAAAAAAGCCGGAGATATAGACAAGGTGATAGATATCTGCCTTGGCTGGAGTGAAAAGCGCCTCGATTTGGGTTACCAGATTGACGGAATGGTAATAAAGGTCAACCGCTTTGACCAGCGCGACATCCTCGGCGCCACCGGCAGGGCCCCTCGATGGTGCATTTCCTACAAATTTCCCGCCGAGCAGGCCGAAACAATTGTCGAATCAATCGATGTCCAGGTCGGCAAGAGTGGCATTCTAACACCCGTGGCGAATCTCACGCCCGTTCAACTGTCAGGCACAACTGTTAAAAGGGCCAGTCTGCACAACTTCGACGAATTGCGTCGGCTCGATGTCCGCTGCGGTGATACGGTGGTGATTGAAAAGGCCGGCGAGATAATACCGCAGGTGGTCGAGGTAAAAAAACAGTCAAGGCCCGCCGCCGCAGTTCCATTCAAAGTACCCAAACGATGCCCGAATTGCGGCTCCGCGGTAGCCAGGGACGAAGACGGCGTTTATATCCGTTGCCTCAATCCGAATTGCCTCGGTCAGTTGAAGGAGCGTTTGAAATACTTTGCTGGCCGGGGCCGGATGGACATCGAGAATTTAGGCGACGCCTTAATCGAACAATTAGTTGACACCGGCCTGGTAAAGAATTTCGCAGACCTTTACAAACTGCAAAAGCCCGACTTGATAGAATTGGAGCGAATGGCCGAGAAAAGTGCCGACAATGTCATAGCAGCAATCGAAAAGAGCAAGACCCAGCCGTTATGGCGGCTCGTTACCGCTTTGGGTATCCGCCACATTGGGGGCCAATCAGCACAGATTCTCGTTGAACACTTCGGTTCGCTTGAAGCGCTTATGAAATCGGACAAGGGGACACTCGAAGGCATAGACCAGATAGGCCCGAAGATGGCCGAAAGCGTCTATGAATATTTTCGCGACCACAAAAATCGTG
>CAZWKM010000011.1:11308-17545 GCA_964634165.1 uncultured Pirellulales bacterium
GGCCCGAAGATGGCCGAAAGCGTCTATGAATATTTTCGCGACCACAAAAATCGTGCGGTTATCGATGAGCTGTTGGCTGCGGGTGTAAAGCCGCAGCGACCAAAGGCGGTCACCAGCCGCACCGATGAGCTGGCCGGAAAAACAATCGTTGTTACCGGAACTTTGCAAAACTTCACTCGTCAGCAGGCCGAATATACTATCAGACAGGCCGGCGGAAAGCCATCAAGCAGCGTCAGTAAGAAAACAGATTTTCTATTGGCCGGAAAAGAACCGGGGAGTAAACTTGACAAAGCAAAGAAACTCGGAGTTAAAGTGATAAACGAAAAACAATTTTTGGAAATGCTCGGAGTTAAAAAATGATGACAGGTAGCGAGAATAAAAAATATATGCGGGTGGCGTTGAAGCTGGCTCGGCGAGGCATTGGCTCGGTTGAGCCGAACCCTGCAGTCGGTTGCGTTATCGTGAAAGCTAATCAAATTATCGGCAGGGGCTGGCACGAGGAGTTCGGCGGCGCACACGCAGAAGTTAATGCAATCCGGGATTGCAAAACGCTCGGCGTTAATCCGCGGCGGGCTGCGATGTATGTTACGCTTGAACCGTGCTCTCGCCACGCAAAGACACCGCCTTGCACGGATGCAATTATCGCTGCCAAATTAGCGAAGGTTGTCGTCGCAGTGATTGACCCCTCGGAGCACGCCAACGGCACTGGGCTGGAGCAGCTGCGCAATGCAGGAATCCAGGTGCAGACCGGCGTCTGTGAAATGCAGGCGCGTCTGCTAAATGCACCTTTTATCAAATTTGCCGCCACCGGAAAATGCTGGGTAATATTAAAATGGGCACAAAGCATTGACGGTAAGCTCGCCTGGGCCGGAACGGGCCCCCGCTCACAGTGGGTTTCGAATGAGCTGAGCAGAAAAGATGTCCACAAGCTGCGTCGGCGGGCTGGAGGAATATTGGTGGGCATCAATACGGTCCTCGCCGATGACCCGCTATTGACGGCCCGACCGAGCAGAGTAGAACAAGCCACAAGAATCGTATTGGACAGCCATCTAAGGCTCCCTCTGAGTTGCAAACTATTGCGCACTGCAAAAAAAACACCCGTGCTGGTGGTAACGACCCGCCAAACAGTCCGGACAAAGCCCAAAATTGCAGAGAAGATTACCCAAAAGGGAGCCGAGATGCTTGCCTGCCCCGATACACAGGGACGATGTAATATAGATTTTCTATTGGATGAATTGAGTAAACGCGGCATCGCTCAGTTGCTTGTCGAAGGTGGGCCAACGGTAATAGCTTCGTTCTTGAAGGAGCAGCTTGCCGACGAAATCTGCGTTTATATCGCGCCGAAAATACTCGGGCCGCAGGGTAGCATCGATATAGCCGAGCCAATGGCTGAATTGGACGAAGCTGTCGGCTTGCATTACGTTGATACGAAACGTTTCGGGGACGATGTTCGCCTGACCGGCATATCCAAAAAAGCTCTTGCAGAAATTTTAATCTGCTCCTGAAAAATAACCTCCTGCTTTATTTAATTTGGGGACCACGCCAATGGAAAAAAGAGACGTCGTTAAGCTGGCGATTGACGGTCGCAGTGTCCCCTACGTGCCGTGGCACTGTGGTTTTACTGTCGAAGCCGCTGACAAATTGAGAAAGCATTTTGGCCGGGACGATTTAGACCGACTTTTAGATAACCATTTTGTCAAGCTCGGCAGTGACATAGGTTTTTTCACCGCTCTTGGCAACGACCGATTCCGGGACGTCTTTGGCGTCGTATGGGACCGCAGCATTGACAAGGATATAGGTAATGTTGAGGGCTGTGTCTTGCCGGAGCCAACACTTGCCGGATATGAGTTTCCTGACCCGCTGAATCCGCTTTTTTTTGAGGATATTCCTGAGAGGATATCCGGATATGGGGATTGCTTCCGGGTTTTCAAGATTGGGTTTTCGCTTTACGAGCGGGCCTGGGCACTTCGAGGCATGGAGAACCTGATGATGGACTTTTTGGACCATCCGGACTTCGTGCACGAATTATTGCGAACGATAGCCGACTATAACATCGCCCAGGTTACCGAAGCCCTCAAATACGATATAGACGCCGTCTATTTCGGCGATGACTGGGGTCAGCAGACAGGTTTGCAGATGGGGCCGCGTATATGGCGCCGGTTTATCTTGCCGGAGTTAAAACGAATGTACGCCGTGGTTCGAGACGCGGGCAAGTACGTTATGATTCATTCGTGCGGCAAGGTGGATGAGCTTTTCGATGATTTGATTGAGATAGGCCTTAACTGCTTTAATCCGTTTCAGCCTGAGGTTATGGACGTCTTTGACCTTATGAAAACATACAAAGGTCGGCTTGCCTTTCACGGCGGATTGTCCACGCAGCAGACCTTGCCGTATGGCTCGGTTGAGGATGTTAAGGGCGAAACAGCCACGCTGCTGGAAGCAGGCAAAGACGGCGGATATATTTTCGCGCCGGCCCACGCCGTCGAGGGCGATGTCCCGCTGGAGAATATCCTCGCCTTTATAGATGTCCTCCACGCACAGACCGCTTACAAGCGATGATAGCGGCGTACGGTCAGGAGCGATAGATTTCTCGTCTGTGGCCGATTTTGACTATATCAATTATCGAATCTTTGTCCTTGATGGAATAAACTATTCTGTAATCTCCCTGCCGAACGCGGTATTGCTCCTGTCCTGAGAGTTTCTGTGCTCCATGAGTTCTTGGATTTTCCGCAAGTGACTGAATTCGTTTAATGATTTTTCGCAGCTCTTTCTTTGGAATATCTTCTAACTCTTTTGCAGCAGTGCTCTTTATGGAGATTTTATATTTTGCCATTTTTCTTTAGATTCTTCAAAACATCCTCAAACGCCAGGCTTGGTTCTTTTTTCCGCTCATCGAAGGCCGCCAAATCAACGGAATCTTCTGCCAGGGAAATTTTGACCGCCTCTTCAACCAATTCTGACATCGAATGTTCTGTCTCTGCTGCTTTTATGCGCAAAGCGTGGTGTAATTCAGAATCTATGTAAATTGTGGTTCTTTTTGTATTAGTTTTCATATCGTGACCTCGTTATTAACATCATAGCATTATACCGTCCTGATGTCAAGATGCCATTGATATACTTCTTTTAAGATTTTTTGCTTCGCAGGATATGGTGGTAGTGCCGGGCGAAGCGGTGGGGTTCGTCAGTCGGCTATGCAGACGTAGAATACTGTAAATTACTTGCCCCGCTTTTGCCACTCGGCTTGGCCGCGGTAATTTATAAGGATGGATACTATAACGATTGGTGCTATTGCCGGCGACCATAAAGTAATGCCGCAGGGTTCGACGCCGTCCAGGTCCGGCCCGGCTTCAGACGGGACGGATTCGATATTCCTTGCCGTCATTGCGAGCGCAGCGAAGCAATCTCGCGTATTTAGCCCCGCCTTTCACGCGTGTTTTTCTTGCGAGCCCCCATTTATCAATTCCGCACCGCCGGCCGCCGCTTACGAGACTTGATGACGGCCTTGTCTGAACATCCTTTGCACCACACCGCTAATCCGTCTTTGTGGCTGTACCTTTTGTAGAACTCGCTCTCGGCCTTCCACTTTTTGCATCTGTAGCATCGCTTCTCTTTCACACCGTCAACGACCCGATGGCGTTCCTCATATCTATAGTATCTTTTCACACGCCCCCTATTTTTCTTGTAATGCCTTCGGCCGCTCTCCCGCGCACAGCTTTTGCACCACACCGCTAATCCATCTTTGTGTTTGTGTATCTTGTAGAACTCGCTCTCGGCCTTCCACTTTTTGCATCTGCAGCATCGCTTCTCTTTCACACCGTCAACGACCCGATGGCGTTCCTCATATCTATAGTATCTTTTCACACTCCCCCTCTTTTTCTTGTAATACCTTCGGTCGTTCTCTCGCATGCATTCTTTGCACCACACCGCTAATCCATCTTTGTGCTTGTGTGTCTTGTAAAACTCGCTCTCGGCCTTCCACTTTTTGCATTTACGGCATTGCTTCATTTTTGAATCTCTCTTTCTTTGATGCTGAACTTTCCGATTTGAAAACATCCCTGTTTTCAAAACGACATTGGGAACCTGCGCATCCTCTGTAAGGAGTCCCGAGGACTGCTGCGGTTTCCGTTTTCTTTATGGTTTCGCAAGAACCCACACCCTATCCGTTCAGTACCCATCCCTTCCGGTATGTTTTCCGGATGTACCGGTCGGCCTCGGGGCAATTGGTGGCCTTGAGATTCTTGGCGTCCCACTCGAGTTTTTTGCCCACGCGGTACGCGGCCAGCGCCAACATGTTGTGTTCTATCAGTGCGCCCGAGTAATCGAAGTTGCAGAGTGTCGGCTTGCCCGTCTTGCAGCCGATAAGCCACTCCCTGTGGTGGCCGGGCGAAGAGGGTATCAACTCATCTTGCTTGGGCGACTTGTAATGCGTCATATCACTATCAACTTTGGGCATCAGAATCCGCCAGTTATAATCTACCATCAGCCAGCCCTTGTCACCCTTGAACACGACGCCCTTGCCAAGCTTTTCACGATTGAAGGCCTCAGCTGGCATACCCGGTTTCTTTTCGCCGTCATACCAGTAAACCTTAACGGCCGGCCGCCAGTCATTGGCTGGGTGTTCCCATTCGGCTATCAGCCACTGTGGACAAGTGTCACTGCTGACGGGCGTTCCTTCCGCCTCACACGTCGTAGGAAATCGCAGGTCAAGCGCCCAGTACGGCATATCTATCATATGGCTGCCCATATCTCCAATTTGTCCGCTGCCGAAGTCCCAGAAGCGGTTCCAGCCCAGGCACCCGCCGGGGAAGTACCCGGGATTGTACGGATGAAACGGCGATGGGCCAATCCACAGGTCCCAGTCAATGTGCTTCGGCACCGGCTTGACCTCCGGCAGATAGTTACCTCCCTTTGGCGTTCGGCTGCACCAGACACGAGCTTCTTTAACGGTACCTATCGCGCCGTGCCGTATGAGCTCAACCATCCGCCGGTAATTGTCGTAGGCGTGTATCTGCGTGCCCATCTGCGTTGCGAGCTTGTGTTTGTTTTTGAGGTATGTCTCGCGGACCACCCTCGCCTCGTGCACCGAGTTGGCCAACGGCTTTTCGCAGTACACGTGTTTGCCCCGGTTCATTGCCCAGACGTTGACAAAGGCATGCGTGTGGTCGGTCGTAGAGCAGACCACAGCATCAATGTCCTTCTGGTCAAGGCACCTCCGCCAGTCCCTGTACGTTTTGGCCCTGGGGAAACGCCCGGCTGCGCCCGCCAGGTTCTTCTCGTTCACGTCACACAGCGCGACGATGTTCTCGCTCTTGACGTTGTTCATATTGGAACCGCCGCGCCCGCCGACGCCGATGATGGCGATATTAAGCTTCTCGTTCGGCGACCGGCCGGCCTTGAGAATCCCGGACCGCAGGACTACCAGTCCTGCGCCGGCCGCAGCGCTTCTCTTCAGGAACGTACGACGTTTCATACGAAGATTCATAAAACACCTCCTTCACGGCTGTCGAGCCATGCTCGAACATTATTCATCGAATAGATTCTACGTTTTTGAGCAGTTCACCACTATACAAGACTGGTCAAAAAAATCAACGTTTTTTCGTCGAATCTTCTTTTTTGTGAAAGCCCAACGCCTGCCTTATAAAATCGGGATATGATTTTCTGATTGCACTCGCTGATTTATGTGTTATTTCAGTGGGTCCCACAACCGGCGATTATCTATAACCTCTTCAGTGCGCAGCCGCCCGCAGTGCCCGTCCCAATACATCACGTTCAGCCCGTCATTATGACGATATGCTGTCATCCCGTATGTTTTAAAACCAACCCAATTCTCTCCGTGCTCAAGGTATTCTTCACAAAAATAGTAGCTTACCCACCAATCTAACGCATCGGCCATAAAAAGTTTTGTTGATGGCTGCTTCACCCAGCTTTCTTTATCCGACAGACTGCCTACCCCTCCTTTTATGGCATAGTAATCTCCATCAACATTCACTCCGTAGCTCCTGTCGATTGGGTAAAAGCCGTCTTCCGGGTGTGACAAAGCATACGTCGCCGCAGGGCAGATAAATTTACGGGGAACATTGGCTGGCCACTCTTGAAGTGTGCCGATGGGTCTTCTCGTTTTTTCTTTGGCGGTCGCCGTTCGTAGCCCCAGAGCCGTGCGAAAACAATCGTTGTTGTACCAAGGCGTATAATAAGGCTCATAGTTTGTATGGGGCAGATACTTCTCTGTCTCGGCCT
>CAZWKM010000012.1:0-3883 GCA_964634165.1 uncultured Pirellulales bacterium
CGTGTCCTTCGAGCGAAGATTGACATGGCATCTCCAAACCTGAACATGCGAGACCCGGTTATGTATCGAATCCTGCGCGCGACCCATCCCCGCACGGGCGATGCGTGGTGCATCTATCCAACATACGACTGGGCGCACGGACTTGAAGATTCCATCGAAAGGATAACCCATTCGATTTGTACGCTGGAATTTGAGAATCATCGGCCGTTGTATGACTGGTTCTTGGACGAGCTGGGCGTTTATCATCCCCAGCAGATAGAGTTCGCTCGGCTCAATCTGAGCTACACCGTGATGAGCAAACGCAAGCTCCAGCAGTTGGTGCAGCGAGGTCATGTCAACGGATGGGGCGACCCACGGATGCCGACCATTTGCGGCTTGCGGCGGCGCGGCTGCTCGCCACAGGCCATCCGAAACTTCTGCAAACGCATCGGAGTCAACAAGTTCAACAGTACCGTTGATATGGCCCTGCTCGAACACTGCGTCCGGGAGGATTTGAACAAGACCTCGCCGCGCGTGATGGCCGTGCTCAGGCCGCTCAAAGTCATCATCGACAACTATCCAGCCGACCAGGTCGAAGAGCTCGAGGCCGTGAACAATCCGGAAGATGCCAGCGCCGGCACGCGGAGGGTCCCCTTCTCGCGAGAGCTGTATATCGAACGGGAAGATTTTATGGAAGAGCCGCCGAAAAAGTTTTACCGCCTGGCACCCGGCCGTGAGGTTCGCCTGCGATATGCGTATTTTGTCACCTGCTGCGAAGTGGTCAAGGATGAAACCGGCGAAGTTGTCGAGCTGCACTGCACATACGACCCGGCGACACGGGGCGGTGATGCTCCGGATGGACGCAAGGTAAAAGCAACATTGCACTGGGTTTCAGCCGCCCACTCACTCGAAGCCGAAGTCCGACTGTACGACCATCTCTTCACAAAGGGAAACCCGGACGATGTAGAGAATGGTGTTGATTTCAAATCTAACGTGAATCCGAACTCGCTGGAAACGCTCCTCTCATGCCGTGTTGAGCCATCTCTGGCTGGCGCCGCACCGGGAAGTCGATACCAGTTCGAGCGACTGGGCTATTTTTGTGTTGACCCCGACAGCTCTGTCGGGAAGCTCGTATTCAATCGGACGGTAACGCTGCGGGACCCGTGGGCTAAAATCCAGAAAGCGCAGAAGAACAGGTAGCCAAATCGCGACCTCACCACGGACGACGTCTTTTACGCTAATTGTCGCTTTCGGGCTTGCTGCTAACGGCTACCCGGCTGGTACTACCGTAAACAGTTTATAGCAGGCAAGAGCAGCCAACAGGACAAAGATGGCCCTGACTATGTCGCTGCGTAGTTTATGCATACCCCGGCTGCCCAAAAAGGCACCCACAACCGCACCGGGGACAACGACCATTGCTATCTTTAGAGATTCTGCTATGGCGATATTATGTTGCGAGAGCGTTATGTTCTTGTAAAACGCTCCTATAAGGGCGATTGAAGCGATGGTCGCAGCCGAATTGCTGATAGCCCTTTTCAACGGCATTTTCAAAAAAAACTGCTGAGCGGGAACGCAAACAGTACCGCCGCCAAGCCCCAACAGACCCGCTGCTATTCCGCTTAGCAGCCCGCAAAGGATAGTCAAAGGCGCCGAGCGGCGGGTCCTGGAAATATCAAAGCCGTCCACTCCGCCGCGAGGCCTGCCGAATCTTAAACAATTGTAAACAACCACATAAACCATAAAGAACCCAAGGATACGGGCCAAAAGATAACTCTTGTCGCGGGCAAAAACGGAACTGTTGCTGATTGCAACTCCGATTATAATCCCCAAAGCGGCAGCGGGAATCAGCCATTTAATAACATCCGTCATTAGTACGTCAGCTTTTTTATGGACTACTACGGCTGAAACACCAACGAAGAAATTGCAAATCATCGCCGAGGCCTGATAGAGATGCTGGTTTTCACCGAACGCAAATACAAGGGCGGGAATCATAACCACCGAGCCGCCAATACCAAGCAGGCCGCCGAAAAGACCCATCAAAACACCAATCGCCGCTAAAATAAAATAGTGCATATTAGATAGTTATCAGCCAAACAGCTCAGTGAATTTTTCTTCGATATCAGGGTTCTCGCACAGCACCTGGCCAATCAGAACGGCCCTTACGCCGATGGACTTGAGCTTTTCGACGTCGGCCCGCGTTTTTATCCCGCTTTCGGCAACCAGCTCGTTTTTGTTGTCGATAAGTTCGGCCAACCGGCTGGTCGTATTCAAATCCACCTCCGTTGTGGCGAGATTCCGATTGTTGATTCCGAGAACGCTGTATCCTTTTTTAGGAAAGCCAATCAGGCTGCGCACAGCCAGCAGCGTATCGGCCCGGTGAACTTCCAGAAGCACTGTTAACGTCAGCTCCGCTGCCGCTATCATCAGGTCCATCAGCTCACCGGGCTTCAGGGCTTCTGCTATTAACAGTATCGCATCGGCGCCGGCGGCGCGGGATTCGTACACCTGCCAGAGGTCGATAATAAAATCCTTTCGCAAAACAGGCAAATCCACCGCCCCCTTTATCCGGTCTATGTATTCGAGCCGGCCTTGAAAATATTTCTCATCCGTTAGAACGCTGATTGCATCGGCACCACATTTTTCGTAGGTTTGCGCAATGGCCACGGGGTCGAAATCCTTGCGAATAACCCCGGCCGACGGCGAGGCCTTTTTGACCTCGGCGATAACGTTTATGCCCCGGCTGTTGGGCCTGGTGATAGCTTTATAGAAGTTGCGGCACTTGCCCAGCAAACGAACCTGTTCCTTAAGTTGCTCAAGACTCCTCTGCGATTGCCGATGCTTAACTTCCGCCCTTTTGTCCACAAGGATTTTATCCAATATATTCGCCAACTAAGCCAACCCTCAATGTCCTTTACTTTCCGCTTTCTTCAGCGAGATACGCTTCACGAGATACGAGATACGCGTTTTTACCCTGCGACCTTTACATAGGCCATACGGACCTCGTTGAGTGTATTTTCAAGAACCTTTTCTTCCTGTTCGGTCAAATTGCCTTTGGTTTTCTCCTCAAGGGTCGCGAGCATATCGATATTGTATTTTGCCATCTCCAAATCCGGCTCTCTTTTCTCCTGTCCCCTTACTTCCAGCACGCCTAAAGCAAATAATGCCTGTGTAACGAGCATACTTACCAGCGCGGCAAAATTACCCTTTGGCAAAGGCCCACGAGCTTTACCTTCTTCCTGGGTCTTTTCCTTCTCAGCTTCTTCCTGCGCAGCTAATATCTCTTTCTCTTTTTGAGCCTGCTGCTTCCAATCCTCGTCAATTTTCTTTTCTTCTTTTTTTCCTTCTTCAGCCATTCTAAAAACCCTGTAAATTTTTTACTTTTTAATTTTTGTTTTTTTCTCTGTGTCCTCTGTGACTAATTCTTTCTTTTTACTTTTGCCTTTTTTCTTTTCTTCTGTACTTTTTCATATTCCTGTCGACATCTCGTTTCTGCTGGCGTTCGGCAATTACCTTCCGTTTGTCGTATTGTCTTTTGCCTCTGGCCAGCGCCAGCTCTATTTTTGCCAGGCCTCTGTCGTTAAAATAAATCTGCAAAGGCACGAAAGTAAAGCCCCGCTGCTCAAGCTTAATTCTTATCCTGCGGATTTCGGTCTTGTGCAGCAGCAGTTTCCTCTTTCTGGTCGGCTTATGAGAAGACATGCCGGCCTGCTGGTAGGGGGCGATTTTGGCGCCAATGAGCCAGCACTGTTCGTTTTCGACCTTCGCGTATGAGCCGTCAAGGTCGGCCTGGCCGGCACGCAGCGATTTTACCTCGGTGCCCAGCAGGCTAAGACCGGCCTTGAACTTCTCGATAAGCTCGAAATTTCGATAGGCCTTTTTATTAACTGCCGCCGAACCCTGTTTA
>CAZWKM010000012.1:3983-15286 GCA_964634165.1 uncultured Pirellulales bacterium
GATAAGCTCGAAATTTCGATAGGCCTTTTTATTAACTGCCGCCGAACCCTGTTTATTTTTGCTCTTGCGCAATTTTGCCGCCATTTACGGTATGATACCGGCAGGAGAGGATTTTTGCAAGCCCCGTTAGAGACTGGTTCCGCAGCACAAAACGGCTTCGGCAATGCTGTTCGACACGATGCAAGAAGTCTCTAACAGGGCAAGAGCAGGGTTACCCCTTGTCATTGCGAGCGAAGCGAAGCAATCTACTTAGCCCTGTTTTTTACCCAGGGCTTCCCTGGTCTATATACGGCCGGGTGGTCTTCTGTTTTTGCCTTTCATTTTCTTTGTTGAGTCTCCGAGGTTTTCGCGCATTTTATCAGCGAGGCCTAAAAGCCGCTTGGCTACATCCGGATGCTCAGCGGAAACATCATGCCGCTCACCTATATCTTTTTCCAGGTCGAACAGCGACAGGCCGATTTTGGCCTGCTCGTATTTGACTGGTTTACCGCCTGTGCCGCCGGGTCGACCGGCTAATGTGCGGTAGCCGTGGGGCAGGTGAAGCTTCCACCTGCCGCTGCGGACCGCCTCCAGCGCCCAGCCGCGGTAATAGAACAACGCTTCGTGCGGACTCTTGTCGCCCGCCCGGCCCGACATCAGCGCCCAGATGTCCTTGCCATCGATGCGCAGGGCCGGCAACTGCGCTCCGGCCAGTTTCGCCAGCGTCGGCAGGATGTCCATCGCAGAAGCCGGTTCGCCACAGATCGTATCGGCAGGGATTCTGCCAGACCAGCGCATAATACACGGTTCCCGCTGGCCGCCATCAAACGTCGTGCCCTTGCCCTCACGAAGCGGCCTGGCTGAGCCGGCATGGTCGCCGTAGCTCAGCCACGGGCCGTTGTCCGATGTGAATATCACCAGCGTTTGTTCGTCAATGCCCAATCGTTTCAGCGTCGAAAGAATCTGGCCCGCCGACCAGTCGATTTCCATAATGACGTCGCCGTACAGTCCCTGCTTCGACTTATCCTTAAACTTATCCGAAACATACAGCGGAACGTGCGGCATCGAGTGCGGCAGATAAACAAAAAACGGCCGGTCCGAATTGGCCTCAATAAACTTGACCGCCCGCTCGGTGTACCACGTGGTCAATTTCGTCTGGTCAGGATTGTATTCGATTATCTTCTCACCTTCGATGAGCGGAAGATCGGGATAGCTTCTGCTTGTCGGATGGTGTGGCCACATATCGTTCGAGTAAGGCAGACCGAAGTAATCGTCAAAGCCATGACGCTTCGGCAGGAACTCGGGATGATGTCCCAGGTGCCACTTACCGTAGCACGCCGTTGCGTACCCGCGCGGATTGAGCAGCTCGGCGATTGTCTGCTCCTCGCTGCTGATGCCGATTTTCGCTTTTGGGCCAAGCACGTGCGGCAGACCCACACGCTGCGGATAACAGCCGGTCATCAGCGCTGCGCGCGACGGGGTGCACGATGCGGCAGCAGCGTAGAAATCCGTGAAGCGCACGCCCTCGGCGGCCATACGGTCCAGATTCGGCGTTTCAAATCCTTTCGCCCCGAAGCAGCCGACATCGGCGTAGCCTGCGTCGTCGCAGAATATGATAATAAAGTTCGGCTTGTCCAAAGACGCCCTGCCGAAAATTCGCCCGCCGACGCCCGCACAGCCCGGCATCGTCAGCGCCGCCGCCCCAAAACTCATTGCTTTGATAAACTCCCGCCGGTTCATACCGTTAGTAATCTTGCTTTTGGCAGGATGTTCCCGGCTTATAGAATTCCTAACGGAGTTCATTTTAGATCTCATAAAATGACCTCCTCACTCGTCTTTAGATAGTTACTGTTGCGGAAACGACATTTTGTCATTCCTGCGAAAGCAGGAATCCAGTTGTTAGGCCGTAGACCCCTGCTTTCGCAGGGGTGACACCGTGGTTTTTGCTTTCCGCAACAGATACTAGATACTCGAACCGACCGGCCAGCCCGCTATCTATTGAGCAGCCACTGATGAATAAATGCCGAGAAAGATTACAGACCAAAAACCACAAACTAAAGTCTTGTGTCTTCAGTCTTGCGCTTTTCTTAACAAAGGCCGGTGAGGGACATCACGGCAATCAGCCCGACCAAATTTTTACTTAATGAACCGGATACTGACCGGATAGCGATAAGCTATACCGCTATTTGCCTTGACGGTAGCGATGATGCAAAAGACTATGTCTGCAATCCCTACCAGTGGCAACAACACAAAGCCTATGCAAGCAAAGCACAGCAACCCTGACACAATTGATGCAATTGCCACGGTAATCTGAAAGTTCAATGCCTCTTTGCCTTGGTTGTCAATAAACGGGTCTTCGTCTTTCTTCACCAGCCAGATAATCAAAGGTGCAATAAAGCTGGTAAAAATAGCCAAAAGATGGCACAGCATCCCCCACATACGGGCATCTTTACTGACTTCTTCAGCCGCCTGGCCCTCTTGAACATCTTCGGGCTGTTCGGCACTTACGGGTTCTTCCGTGCCTGCGGGCTGCTCCTTGCCCGTGGGCTGTTCGCCGCCGCCTTGTTCGGCACCGGCTTCGCTCTCCGATTTTTCTGTCGGCTCCGGGGTTTCGTTCTCTTCTGCCATAGTCCAATTCCTTTCGATTAAATGTAGACTTGTTTGACAAACCAATTCTTTTTAGCAAAGCTTGGGTAAAGGGTCAAGAACAAAAATTTATTCTCATCCGGCTCGATTTTCAATCGTCAATTCGAGGACGCCGACCCACAGAGTTGACATCGACCGGTTTTATGCCCAGCTTGAGCACGGGTGATTCGGCGGCAAAGCTCACCCTGCCTTTACCGAACTCGACGAGGAGCGGGTCGACCAGCAGGTTTCCATTCTCCGGTTCAAGTGAATAGGTGCCTTTTCGGCTGTACCTTTCGAGCTTCTGACACTGTACTTTGCCTCGCCGTGCAGCAGGAACATGCGATGGTTCCACATGGCGTTGGCAATGGCGGCGCAGGTCTCACAATAGGCCGTCTTATTGGGTAACTCGTAATCGTTACCGAAGGATTCACCGCCGTGTCGGGCGCCGACACCGCCGGTCAGATACAGCTTCTTCGAGACGACGTTTTCCCATATCCGGTCGAGCGCATTTGCATAACCGGTATCACCGGTCAGGCCGGCAACATCCGCCATCCCGGAATATAGGTAACCGGCCCGGACAGCGTGGCCGACCGCTTTGTCCTGCTCAATCACCGGCTTGTGGTCCTGAGAGTATTCGCCTTGGAGCTTGCGACCGTGAGCGTGGCCACGCTCATCGAGAAAGAACTTCGCCAGCTTCAGGTACTTTTCGTTACCCGTTACGCGATACAACTTCACCAAACCTATCTCTATTTCCTCGTGACCGGGGACATCCCGCATTTTGTTGGGGCCAAAAACCGAATCAATCTTATCGGCAAGCCTGACGGCGACATCCAGAATCTTTCTTTTTCCGGTGGCCTGGTAGTAAGCAACCGCGCCCTCGAAAAAATGGCCCGCACAGTAAAGTTCACATTTGCCGCGAATATCACTCCACCGCTTTTCCGGTTGTCGCCGGGGCGCAGAATAAAAGGTATAAAGATAACCGTCTTCCCATTGAGCCGCTGCTATTTTATCAATCACTCCGTCAACGTATTTCTCAAGTTCCGGGTCGGGATGGCTCTTCAGGCAATAACCGGCTCCTTCTATCACCTTGTAAAGGTCCGAGTCATTAAAGTAGATGCCTTCAAACTTTCCCTCCATCAAACCACCGGCCTTGGCGAAGTTGCTAATCCGCCCGGTTTCCTCGCACTTCTTGAAAGCGTAAGGAACCGTTACCTTCCGGTTGGTCTCAATCCGCGGCGCCCAGAACTCATCCGCAAAAGCCACGTCGGTGAAGGGTACCTGCCTCAGGCGGGTCATTTTATGCGATTCCTCCATTTGGCATCCTGTTAAAAGTGTAAACAACACGATAACCATAATTGAAAAGGCATAACTCTTTAACACTTGAACCCCGTTAGAAGCCCGTTCATACTTATTGAGGGCATTCTGATATCTACAGGGATTACTTCTAACGGGGTGAATCTTTTCCATATTTTGCTCCTTTTTCGGTTTTGGACAATCAACATTTCACTGTCAATAAGCGGATACTGCTTTTACAAAGGATGGCTTCAGGGGTCAAGAGTAAAATCTATCCGGCGGCGCTTCAGATTGAAAAAATGAATTTGCTAAAAGTTCCCTGCGCTACTATTATGTTCCGCATAGCAGCTAATATATTCAGTCATTCGATAATCAGGGCCAACTATGGACGTGCCGAAAAATATCATTCCAGCTCTAATACTTACAGCTATTGCAGGTCTTTCTACAGGAATAGGAAGCACCATTGCCTATTTCATCAGGAAACCAAAGATAATTTACCTGTCCTTTTCACTGGGCTTGTCTGCCGGCGTGATGATTTATGTATCCTTTATGGAACTTCTGCCCAGAGCCATCGAGACCGTGACGCAAATTTGGGGCATCACAGCTTTTTTCATCGGAATCGCCTTCATCGGGTTAATCGATATGTTAATACCCGAAGCAGAGAACCCTCATGACTATAAGGGGCTTAATGATACCACACCGGCACGAGTAGATGAATCGCTTATGAGAACCGCGCTTTTCACTGCATTAGCCATTGGGATTCATAATTTTCCAGAAGGATTAGCTACCTTTGGCACAACTCTCAGCGATGTGAAACTCGGTGTATTTATCGCCATAGCTATTGCTATTCACAACATCCCGGAGGGCATCTCGGTATCTATGCCCATCTTTTACGCTACAGGGAACAAAAATAAAGCGTTCTTCTACTCCTTTCTTTCCGGCATTGCCGAGCCGGTAGGGGCCGGTTTAGGTTTCTTGATATTGCTACCATTTTTATCACAGCATCTTCTTGCATCCCTTTTGGCATTCATTGCAGGAATTATGGTATATGTGTCTTTAGATTCGCTACTGCCTATGGCTCATCGTTACGGTCACGGCCATACCGTCATTTTAGGCATAGCTCTGGGTATGTTGGTTATGGCAGTGAGTCTGTTGATGCTGTAATTTTATCTTTATTGGTTTGCAAAATGATAATGTGTTGACCTAAGAGAATCTTCCCAAATATATTAAGGAGACTCTCTGTTCTCTCTGCAGAACTTGCCCATCAGTTCCATAGCTTTGTTCATTCGTTCGGCTGAGCCATCTATCCTTGCGTAGGCATCAACCAGTTCTAACAATTCCGGGGCTGGCTCAACAACGCCATAATGGTGCGCCACGTTGACAATGGCGGCATCAAGGCCATACTCCATTGCCTTTGCGACATATGCCCTGCAAACACCGACTTTTCGGCCCGGCAAATCTCGGACACAGTTGCTTACACCAAGCGAACAATGCACCCCCTTCATCTCCGGGTCGCTCTTAATCTTCTTTATTGTCTCAAACGCCCGGTAGGTATAGCCCGGCACGCCCGATTCCATCGGCATATCTATCGCTAACGGAAACACGGTCGAATCGAAGAAAATCTCCTCGCTCTTAAAGCCGTATTGTCCCACCGCCGCGTCGAAAATCTGCTTTGCGAGACCATAAAGCTGGCCGACCGAGTGCGAGCCGCCTGGGCCGGCAGGCGCTTCTTCGCTGACCAAAAGCCCGACGAACGCATAGTCGTAATCCTTCTTCAGAGGCAGCATATTATCCATCGTATAAACCTTGACCGAATTTATAAGCGGCTGCTTAACCTTTTTCTCGGTATTGTACCATTCTTTCAAACCGGCTATCAGAGCATTATCATTACTGCTGTCGATGCAAATCGGCACGCCATTGCCCCACCTGCGGACCATCCTGACATATTCGAGCATCATATCAACAGCAGCCTGCGGGTCGTTCTCGCCAAAGGCGTCGAGATTGACTGCTATGTAGTCGGCACCATCCCCCGCCTGCGATTCAATCAGGGACTTGATATAATTCAGTCCGCCTTGTGGCGGACTCGGAGCCGAGTACGCATCGGGGCCGAGTTCCGCCAGCTGCTCCATTATTTCGCCGGTTTTCGGGATTGAAGCGTGGATTGATTCGCCGATAGAAATCAACGGTTTTTTCATCGTATGGTCCTTGCCGAATAAATAATTCAAAATTGAATATTACTGTATAATTGCCCGCCGCTTTAGCACAACTTAAAAAACAAAAATATTAAATACCTCGTCCGGCTGCTATTTTGTTTATAACTTTTATTCACAAGGACTTATACAATCCCAGAGTTTTTTTTTCACATTATATTGCCATTAAAATGTCTGTCAAGCTTGCGCTCGCAAGTATTTCAGCGTTGTGGATAACCTGTTGATAACTTAACTTCCGCCTCTTACAGGTTCCTTTCGGCGATGTTAAAGATACCAGCCGAAATTGATACAATCTTTTACCGCCGCCTGCCCGACCCATCCAAAATCAAAGATTGGAGGTCGTAAGTTGTTTGAGATAAAGAAGTTATATCTGCCGCTGCAAATCGTGTTCCAAAACTATATCTACCGGCAGATTTGTGGACTAACCGTTTGCTCAAATTCCCTAAAATTGCAAGATTTTGTCGAAAAATTGCGTTGTTAGTGGATAATTCGCAGAAAAGCTCAGAGAATTTACTATTGGTCATTGACAATTTACTACTGGAAAGAAAGCCACGAATTGCACGATTTACACGGTTTTTTAGCAACTTGAGAAAAATCCTGAAGTTTTTTGCTGGCTTTTGCGTCTATAATAATGGTGCAATAATCGTTTTTGAAAAGGAAAGGATGGTAACAATGGCACAGAGTAAATCGATCCGGCTGATGCTGACCGTAGTATTATTCACCGTGATAGTCCTTGCAACGAGCACGCCAGTCATTGCGGTTGTTAATGCCGGTCAGGAGGTTGTGCTGGATTTTACCCAGCCAGACAAGATTAAGCAATTTGCCCGCTGGACGGCCGAGTGTCGGATTGATTCAACCAGGGATGGACTGGGTTGGGACGGCCCGGCCAACGCCGGCTGTGATGTTGTAATCGAAACAGTCAAGCCAATTGCCGTGGGGTGGTCTTGGCATCCGGTCACCACGGTAAATATTGAAACAGAGGTTATTCCAGCTGGCAAGTTCACATTCCGTGGGAGCAGCGGTGTAAGCTTTCCGCACGCGGCAAGTGCCGTCTACGCACGCTACAGCCCGGATGGCAAACACTGGTCGACCTGGCAGACACTTATGGCACAGGTGCCGCGTGATAAAGAGCGTCCACGATTGTGGATTCGTGGGAGGCTACGAGTGCCACACAAGGCCCGAAAACGCTATACTGAACTGCTGCGCGAGTTCTCCGGTACGGAAAGGCCAATCGGCGTAGATGAGGAAGCTGCCGTGCGGTGGATTCTCGAAAAACAGCCGGATTTTTTCGAACACGAGTTGCCATTCATCGGATATATCGAGTTCCTTTACGAAACATTCATCAAGGGCAATCAACGGTTGAAACAATTGAGAATCAATCTGAGTTACAGCCGTGGAGGCCAAGTCAGTATTCCGCCGGGACATCGCGAGAACAACCGATGGCGATTCAAAACTGACCAGCAACAGAGCTTGCAAAATCATACCGACTGGATAAGCGAATGCATAAAGCGTACTCAATCTATTAAGCCAGGGGCAACACGTAGTGAACTCTTTTCGGTGTTCACGACCGAGGGGGGACTGTCAAGTAGGTTGTGGAGAACGTATGTTTACAGAGACTGCCCATACATCAAGGTAGACGTTAAATTCAAAGCAGTAGATAACGATAAGTGGAAAGAGAAGCCTGGTGATATAATCACAGAGATTTCTCGGCCGTACTTACAATGGTCGATTATGGATTAGGCACTCTGCAAAAGTTAAAAAATATGGAAAGAAATAGAATCTATTAGGGTGGTGGGGATATTTGCAATTAATCCGCGTTGAAAGCACTGATTTTCTCTTTTAACGCTCGGCAGGCTGCTGTCGGATCGACCGCTTCCGTTACCGCAGCACAAACCGCAATTGCCCCGGCACCGGCGTTCAAAACATCTTCGACATTGTCCAGCGTTATACCGCCAATAGCAACATTACCGATGCCGGTATCGGCGAGTTCTTCTGTCGCCTGCCTGACATACTCAAGGCCGACAACCTCGGCGGTCGGTTTTATCTTCGTAGCAAAGACAGGCCCTAAGCTTACATAAGTGGGACGCTCCTTACACGCAGCACGCAATTGCTCGAGCGAATGCGTACTTTTGCCGAAAATTAACGGAACCAACTGGAGCTTGCGGGCCTGCTCGATTGGTAAATCATTCTGGCCAAGATGCACGCCGTCAGCCCCGGCGGCAACTGCAATATCAACCCGGTCGTTTATTATGCTCAACACATCGCCGGCCCTGCATATCTGCACAAACTCGACAGCCATAGCAAAACGGCTATCGTCGTCGGCGTCCTTCGCCCGCAATTGAATGCAGTCGGCACCACCGGCCACGCAGCGGTGAGCCAGAGAAAGTACGTCGGCTGGCAAACTGCTGCTAATTATTACATACAGGCCGACCCGTTTGAATTTTTCGGCTGGCTCGCTGAAAACAACAATATCCTTTTCGAGTGTATAAGCGGCATATCGCAGCTTTTCGATTGTCCCGGCTACGGGCGGATTTAGCGTTTCCGTCATCTCGGCAAGCGTCCGCAGCGCCTCGGTCAGCCGTTTGCAGCCGGCGGTGAAACAATCCTTGAGGTTACTACGCTGAAGCTGCTTATCGACCGTTTTGCCGATACCGACGTCGCCCGGCGTATCTCTGCTTGAGATAAGCCGGCCGGCATCGAGTTTATCGATAGCGGCTGAAAGCTCGTGCCGAAGCTGTTTGGCACGCTCGGTCAATGGGGCCGAATTCAGCGCGAACCGGCAAAAGTCTTCTATCACGCGAATCGCCTCGCGGGCGCGATTGAAATTGGCATCGATAATTCTATAAACCGCTCGCTCCATAACAGCTCTGATTATACGCCCTCGAATTGCGATTGAGTAGCAAAAATTAAACCGAAACTATCGGGAAAGATAATTTGTAGCGGTCTTTTTGCGATAAATACTACGCAAAGAAAAAGGGGGTCGTGCCTCCTCCGGCACGACCCCACACTATATTATTAACAAAACCGGTTCTGCCGCGTTTTCAGCCCGGCAATACCGATTTTGAAATCTTCTAAAGGGCGGACCTTTCCTCCTCCTTATATCGTGTTTAGGATGTTCCGCCCAATATCGTCGCCTCAAAGGCGAATTAAAACTTATCCGCAAAAAATATGCCAGCAGTAAAAAATATAAACAAAAGGCCACCTACAGCTTCACCTAACGGTTTACATCAGAAACAGTTACGTTTGCATATACCGTTTCAGCTCCAGAAACAGCCGGATAGCGCATTTTAACAGTACGTTGCTTTTTATCAACACCGACTATACCCAGCCCGCCTATTTTTACATATTTAATGCTCGTAAAGTGTTAGAGAGCAGAGAGATTTGCCCGATGTTTACAAAAAACAACACAGCCACGAACAAAATCAACAATAAAAATAGCGAATAGCATATAGAACCCGGCGGTGAAGCAATACGCTGAACGTTATTTCCTGTATTTCGCCCAGGAAACCCGGTTGCGCCAATTGCAAAGCCAGTGGCCGAAAACTACTTTTTCGCCGGTTCGCACCTGGTCAACTTGAAAAATGCTGTATCTTCTCCAGGCTATAACTCCGTCCGCAATCTGCTGCTCCTGCTGCTCCGGCAGTTCTATCCTGTCCAGTTCGTCCGCGTCAACGCTCAAATCGTAAGCAAAGACCCTCTTATTTGCAGGATTATAGATAAACTTATGATTACCTTTGACAAAACCCACAGAGCTTTGCCACAGCCACCCGGCGAAATACACTTTCCGGTCATCTGGTATATCAGCGAGCGCGTTGACCCCCTCAAAGTCGGCACCGTTAGTATCAAATCCCAGCAGAGCCAGAAGAGTTGGGGTCAAATCGATAGAGCCGACCGGCTCAACCACCTTTCTTGCCGGCTCAATCAAAAACGGCGCCCGCATAACAAAAGGTACGTGGAGAGCATCGTCGAAGGCGATTCGCTCGTGGCCATGCAGGCTGTGTTCCCCAAATGCTTCCCCGTGGTCCCCGGCAACACAAAAAATGGTTTTGTCGGTGAGATTCAGTTTGGCAAGCTCGGCATCCAGTGCAGCCAGAAACCTGTCTGTGTAGTAAATCGTCCGCCAATACCGCTCCACCGGTTTGTTCGCCAGCGAAGCTAACCTGTCGGGAATCTTGGCCTCAAACCACTCGGGAATATCATAGGGGTCATGAGTGACCGAACACATTATCGTCAGCAGAAAGGGCCTCTCGTCACTTTTAACCCACTCGGCAATCGGCTCTAACATCGCAAACTCATCGCAGCCAAGGTAGCCGATAAAGGCGTTAGGGTCGCCCAAATCATCTCTGGCCCAGAATTTGTCGAAGCCGAGATTATGAACCAGGCTGGGCCGAGACTCAAAATTGCCCTTGGCCGATTGGAAAAATGCCGTCCGAAAATTCAATTTCTCTTTCAAAATCGTGGCTAAGCTGGCATAGGGCTTGACCGCGGGAACCGTCTCAGCAAGATCTTGAGCGACCGAGGGATAGCGCCCGGTCAGAAGTGAGAACAGCGTTTTTGTGGTATGAGTAAGTGACGACCGGCTGTTCACAAATTCGACACCTTCATTAGCCAGGCTCAACATATATGGTGTCAGGTTGTTTGGCGGGGCAATCCCACAATCAGGAATAATACGACCGCTCCTTCGACCGTCCGCAAGCGAAGTGTACCTGTATTGGACCCCCTCAAGAACAACTATAACTATATTATGGTTCACCCCGTTAGAAATTTGCACCGAAGATGGGTCTCCCAACTTATCGGGATTACTTCTAACGGGGTTTACCTGCTTCTGCCCCTCAAGCATCTCCATTTTTATCTCATCAAAACCCGGTATTTTTCGCCTCTCGCCGTTCGAACGCGCCTGAACTATTTGCTCGTAAGCAGATGAAAAAAGGCACGTTACAGCTCTTAGTTGACAATTGAAGCGCAGCATTGTGAAAGTTACTCGTTCTGAGCCTCGCCTGGCCACTGGGACGCGAAACAGAACAGCGGCAAGCACAAAGAAAACAGAAATAGCAACTCTATATACAAAGCGTTTGTGGTTGTAATGCGGCCGCGGCGGCTTTGCCATAACAAAAAAGAAAAAGGTAAGAGCAATAGCACTGGGGCCCAGCAGAATTACGGCGGCGACCGGCATCTTTACGAGATTAATCCCAA
>CAZWKM010000012.1:15386-16895 GCA_964634165.1 uncultured Pirellulales bacterium
CTGGGGCCCAGCAGAATTACGGCGGCGACCGGCATCTTTACGAGATTAATCCCAATTATTGGAAATGCATTCAGCGGGTGGCGACATAACGGCAAAATGCTCGTCGGTAAGATTTGCATTCCTTTTCTTATTATCAAGCCGGCGTTCATAACAGACCACGTGCACACAATAGCGGCAACAAGAGTAGCTGCTCGGATAACCCATCTCCGAGGCCAGCCAAAGCAGAGCAGTGCCAGGATAACCTCAATTCCCAGCAGTGTAGAAATATCGGCAAGGACCCAGCTAAAGTATTCATTGACCAGACCAGTACGCCAGGAATGAAAGAGCTTTACTGCCAGCGTGCAAAATAACGCAGCGAACATAATCACGCTATAAGCGCGCGGAGCTGAAAGGCCGTACAACCGGCGAAGCCATTTTGCAATTAGTCGCAAAATGGTAACCCATCGCCGAATAGACAAAAACCTCTTCATTTTAGAGCCGGATTGTGAACCCTCGATACCCATATAATGTACTATAATACCAAAAATCCTCGCAAATGGCAAGACGGTTTCTATCGTAAATCGAATATCGAATACGAACTTCGAAGTTCGAAATTCCTTGTTCATTATTCAGGATTCGTTAAGCTCTCGATGGCCTCTTCCAGGGACAGCTCCGCATAGCAAATAGCGGTATCGGCGACGCCGTAATAAATCTTAAGTTTATCATCCTCATAGAGCAGCCCGCAGGTAAACACCACATTTCCGAAGAAACCTTCAATTTCATAATCGGTCTGCGGCTCAAGAATCGGCTTATCGGACCTTGCGATAACCTTCCACGGCTGTTTCACATCCAGAAGCGCCGCCCCGAGGCAATACCGATTGTTTCGGTCGACTCCGTGATAAATCTCAAGCCAGCCCGCATCAATTTTCAAAGGCACGGCGCTTGCGCCGATTTTTGCTTCGTCCCAGCGGTCTGCGCGGGGTCCGCACAGAAATCGATGGTTTCCCCAACAAAACAAATCAGGCGATTCTGCAATCCAGATGTCACGTTTCTTAAACAGAGGCGAAACAGGCCTGTGCAGGGCATAATATTTGCCGTTAATTCGTTCGGGGAAAAGCACCACATCCTTGTTCTCCGGACAGAAGATAACACCGTGACGCTCGAAAGACTTAAAATCCTTCGTCGAGGCCAGGCAGCTTGTTACTCCAAAAGGCGAAACCCCAACGTAACTGATATAGTATGTGCCGTCAATTTGGCTAATCCGCGGGTCCTCGATGCCGAAGCTTTCTAAATCATTCGCCGGGCCGATAGCAGCCGTATCTTCAATCTCGAAGTTGATGCCGTCCGTGCTGCGCGCCACTCTCAAATGAGAAATCGATGTCAAATATGTCTCGGCCGGCCTTATTATTAACCTCGGGTCTGAAAAATCGTTCTCCGGCTCATCTTTCGAAAACTCTTTCAGGATGATGTCACCCTGGACGACATCGTAAACGCCGGCTAACACCACGTCCGGATGTGTGCTAATCGGCC
>CAZWKM010000013.1:0-2401 GCA_964634165.1 uncultured Pirellulales bacterium
ACCTCAAGTGGGCAATAGATTGCTCGGCGGCAGTGGGCAGTACGGTGCTGTGTGGCCCGTTCTATCAGCCGCTGGGCGTCTTCACCGGCCAAGGCCCAACCGAAGAGGAAAAGCAGCGTGCCGCTGAGACGCACCGGAAAGCCGCTGACTTTGCTGCTAAAGCCAACCTGACCCTGGCTGTGGAATACCTCAACCGCTTCGAGTGCTATTTCCTCAACACTATGGCTGACGCAGCGGACTACGTCAAACGGGTAAACCACCCCAACATCGGCGTTCTGTTCGACACTTTCCACGCCAACATCGAAGAGAAGGACCCTGTTGGCTGCATCGGTCCGCACATTGATATTATCAAGCACGTTCACATCAGCGAGAATGACCGCGGCACGCCGGGCAAGGGCCACATCGACTGGGCCGGGACATTCAGGGCGCTGCGGTCGGGCGGCTACGACAAATGGCTGGTAATTGAAGCGTTCGGGCGGGCGCTGCCGGACCTGGCTGCCGCCACCCGCATCTGGCGCGATTTCTTTCCCAGCAGCGAGGAGGTCTATACCGAGGGTTTGAAGTTCGTCAAGCAGCAGTGGGAAGCCGCAGGGTAAGTACCAACGTATGACAATATTTCTATATCATTTATAAAGGAGGAATTATGATGCGTAAAATCTATTTACAACTCGTTTGTGTTGTGTTGTTTGGTCTGGTGGCTTTTGTTACGAGTACTGCCGTTGCCGAGGAGGCCGGCTTTAAGCCCATCTTCGATGGCAAGACGCTGAACGGCTGGAAGGCGGCTGAGATGGGCCATTGGTCGGTGGTTGACGGGGCGATTGTGGGGCAGACGACGGCGGAAAAGCCCGCAAAGGGCAACCAGTTCCTCGTGTGGCAATTGGGTGGATTGGATGATTTCGATCTGAAGCTCAAATACCGCATCAGCGGGACGAACAGGGCCAATTCCGGTATTCAGATTCGCAGCCAGGCCCACAAGGAAGGCCACGTCAGCGGGTATCAGGCGGACATCGACCGAGGCGGGACGTGGGTGGGGGCTCTCTTCGACGAGCGAGGACGAGGCATGCTCGCGGCGCGCGGCCAGAAAACCACCATCGCCGTTAACGGCAAGAAGAGTGCGGTTAAGTTCGCCGACGGCAAAGCGATGATGAGCATTGTCAATAAGGACGGTTGGAATGAGTACGAGGTAATCGCCAAGGGCAATCATATTACTTTGAAGCTCAACGGCAAAGTGACGGCAGAGGTAATCGACAACGACAAGAAAAACAGGGACCTGTCGGGCGTGCTGGCGTTCCAGTTGCACGCCGGGCCGCCTATGAAAATTGAGTTCAAGGATGTTCAGCTAAAGAGGTTGAAGATGCACGAGAGGAAGAAGGTCGTTCTGGTCGCCGGCCCTCGCAGCCACGGTTACGGCGCCCACGAGCACAACGCCGGGTGGCTGCTGCTGGCAAAACTGCTGAATGAAAATATGCCTGATATCCAGGCTGCGGTGTACACTAACGGCTGGCCTAAAGACCCGACCGCCTTCGACAACGCCGAAGCGGTCGCAATCTTCTGCGATGGTGGCGGCGGGCATGTGGTTATGCGACACCTTGGCCAGATGGACAAGCTGGCGAAAAAAGGAGTGGGCGTAGCCTGTTTTCACTATGGGGTCGAGATACCAAAGGGCAAGCCCGGCAATTATCTGCTTGACTGGATAGGCGGGTATTTTGAGACCTACTGGTCGGTCAACCCGCACTGGGAAGCTGAATTCAAGAAACTGCCGAAGCATCCGATTACCCGCGGCGTCAAGCCTTTCTCGATGAATGACGAGTGGTACTACCACATGCGTTTTGTCAAGGATATGAAGAACGTGACGCCGATACTAACCGCGATTCCACCGGACAGCACTCGCAGGAAAGGGAACGATGCGCACGGTGCCAACCCGCACGTCCGTGCGCGGATGGGTATGCCCGAGCACGTGGCGTGGGCGTACGAGCGGCCGGACGGCGGACGCGGCTTCGGCTTTACCGGCGGGCACTGGCACTGGAGCTGGGCCAGCAATGACTTTCGCAAACTTGTGCTAAACTCGCTGGTGTGGATTACCGGCGCCGAGGTGCCGCCCAATGGCGTGCCGTCGAAGACTCCGTCCATTGAGGAGCTGGAAGCGAACCAGGACTATCCGAAGCCGAACAATTGGAACCGAGAAAGAATTCAACAGTTAATCGACCAGTGGAACCGCTAATCCGCATCTGTTGACAGCCGCATTGCTGAAGGTATAATTGTGAGTTGGAAATGATTTAAACTAAAATCGGTTTTGGGGGCTTATGGCTATGAGCGTGAAAAAGGGTTGGGTTTCAGCAGCAATAGCACTGGTGATTTGTACGTGCGGCTGGTGCAAAACAGAGGTCTTGCAGGCTGAAAA
>CAZWKM010000013.1:2501-8129 GCA_964634165.1 uncultured Pirellulales bacterium
CACTGGTGATTTGTACGTGCGGCTGGTGCAAAACAGAGGTCTTGCAGGCTGAAAAAGTCGGCCACCAGGAAAAGCCGGTCAAAGTTTCCGAGCGAAAACATCCGTGTTTTCGCGGGCATCGGGAACTTTCGCATCCTGCTTCGGTTTCTCAGAAAGACCAGAGTCGCAGAACTGCGACCATCAGCCGACGTAATACGAGCCCTGTTAGAAATCTTCCATTTTTGTCGCGTATCCCCCGTTGTGGAATTTCTAACGGGGCGAGCTTCGACAATCAACCGAAACAGACTGTTGACCTTTCCGCTCTTACATTTGATATGCCTTTTAGCGAGGCAATTGACATTCTGCGTAATTCAACCGACCCACCCCTAAAGATAGTTGTGTTGTGGAGAGATTTGCGTGAAAACGCGGATGTCGAGCAAGATACGCCAATCTACATTCAGGGTGTTTCCAGGATTTCGCTGCGTACCGGGTTAAAGATTTTGTTGAGGGCGGTTTCAAGCGGCCTGGCCGAACTGGACTATGTGGTTGACAACGGAATAATTATTGTTGGAACGAAAGATTCTCTACCTGCCAAAAGGGTAGTCCGAATTTATGACATTAGCTACTTGGCAGCAAGGCCTGCTGCTTTTGCCTTTAACCTTGGACCCGGCTTTGCCGGAGGTTGGGCAATGAGACCATACCCAGGCAGAATAGGCCAAAGAGACTTAATAGGTAGTAGCAGAGGTAGGGGGGCTTATGGCCGCAGAGTGAGAAGACGCACAAGAAGATAAAACACGGCCATACGAAGCCAGAGCAGAAGAGGGCAAATTAAATGGCCCACCCTTAGAAAATGCAAACCGAGGCCGACGGCGGCGGTAAATCGCTTACGCGGATTGACTCGGACCTTTACGGCAATGAGCCGGACAACTGGCAGAGGCGGCCTCATCTACGCCAGGCAGCAGCAACTCGTAAATTCCTGAGGAAAGGGGGGGGATACGAGGTTCCCTTCCCATCCCAAATTTTGACGAAAAAGGCATTGACTTAGCTATTCTATATATGTTATAATACCTTAGCTTGGTGGACTTGACGCCTTGCATTAGAGTAGTGAAATTGGTTTTTTACGCAATAGATTTGCGGCTTGAATGTCTTTTTTGTGAGGAGGCCGTCCGATAACAAGGCTGAGAAGTCGTAAGTGCCTGGAATAAATAGGCTTAACAATTCTGATTCCTTGAATACCAAGTGATTTAGAACGTAAGGTTGATATGTTAAAAGATTTGCTAAAGCATATTCCCGGGCGGAAAACCGGCTCATACGAGCTGCTCAAAGGCCCACCCCGGCAGAAAACGGCCTTATATCATCCTGAAAGCGATGTGAGCTTCGTGAAAAAGCCGGGCAAGCCAACCACTTTTCGGTGGCGCCATGAGCTGAAGTATCGCATCAGCGAGTCAAAGGCCGAGGCGATTGCGCAGTTTATCAAGCCATACTTGCACCTGGACCGTTACTGCAAATTGCAGCGAGGCGGTCGCTATCCGATTGTCAGTCTCTATTTGGACTCGAACGATTTGCTGCTCTGCCGAGAAAGTCTGACAGGGCAGAAAAATCGCTATAAGCTGCGGGTTCGCAGTTATACCGACGAGCCGGATTATCCCTGTTTTTTCGAAATCAAACGGCGTATGGACGCGACTATTCTCAAAAGCCGGGCCCGCGTTATGCATCACGATGTAGCCACCTTGCTTTCGGGATTGTCTCTACCACCGCAAAATTATAATCCCGACGATGAGGACGCGCTCAGACAGTTCCGGGTGTATATGGACAGTATTAATGCCGGACCTGTAATACTAATTCGTTATATGCGGCAGGCGTATGAAGGCGACTCGGACAACAGGGTAAGGGTGACCTTTGACCGACAGCTATGCTATAAGGTTACCACTGTGCCCAAAGTATCACTTAACGGCCAGGGCTGGCAGCATCATTCCATATCCTTAGGCGGTGTGATTTTAGAAATCAAGTTTACCGGCCTTTACCCGGCGTGGATAAGCCAGATGGTCAAGTATTTCGACTTACGGCAGCAACCAATATCGAAATATGTTTCTTCAGTAAAAGAGTCTTGTACGTTGGGGTTCTGTGCGCCGCTATTAAGAGGGTAGTAATTATGGATAAAATCTGGCAAGTATTTGAAGAGACCCCTGTTGCAGGGGGAAGAGTCTTTACTCCCGAAGGCATCATTTTGTCCCTGTTGCTGGCCTTTGTTCTGGGGCAGGTTATAGCCTGGGTTTATTACGCCACCCATAGCGGCCTGTCCTACTCAAAGTCCTTTGTGCAAGCGCTGATTATAATAACCGTCGTGGTGGCAATGGTTATGACCGTCATCGGTAATAATATTATCACCGCTGTTGGGCTGATGGGCGCTTTAGCGATTATACGTTTTCGCAACATCATCAAGGACACTCGTGACATAGCATTCATTTTCTGTACGCTGGTGGTCGGTATGGCAGCCGGCTCCCAGCGATACGGCACTGCCATTATCGGCACCGTTGTTCTCTGTTTGATAGTAATATACCTGTATCTGACCGGCTTCGGCACGCATGAGCCGAACAATGGTTTTTTGCGGTTTAGTCTTAAGGGTTCTATTGGACCCGAGCATCCAATTCCCGCTATTCTTAAACGTTTCTGCGGCAAATTCACCCTCATATCGTCGCAAGAGGGCGGCTTTGGCGTCTCCGCCGTTGAATACGCTTACCAGTTGATAATACGAAATGCCGCAAAAAATGAACTGATGTTGTCTGAGCTAAAAAAAGTCGAGGGTATCGAGAATATCAACCTGACGATGCAGGAACGGCTGCTGGAGGTTTAGCCAAGGTATGACAAGAATAAGCTCCAAGAGTTACTGGTTTCGTCGTTTGTGTCTGCGTTTTCTGCCTGTCCTGGTATGGTTGGGGACTGTGGCATGCGTGGTCTCGCTTTTCCAGCGTCGCGCTGAACGTTTTGAAATTCTGGGTTTTGCGCAGGGTCAGGTGCGGCACGTTAAAGCTACTTCTCCGGGGCGGTTGAAAAACGTTCCGGTTGAATTGTTTGATGAAGTTAAGCAGGGGCAGATTGTAGCTGTAATCGATACTGTACTCGACAATGAAGCCCTGCTGGAAGGTCAATTAAAGGCACAATTGGATACTGCCCGGGCGGAGATAGACCACCTGATGGCCCAATTAGTCCCCACTCAGGAAAGTATGCTCGCCGAAGCAGCTAATCTGGAAACCGACAAGGTTGAAGCGCAGCGACGATATGCTGTAGATGTAGAGAACGCCAGAGTTCGCATTCTGGAGACAACAGCGTTGATTGCAAGTGACCGGATAACGTTGGAAGACCTGGCCATGGAAGTAAAAATTGTCCGGGAGCTTCTGGACGAAGAAGCTGTCGTACCTTATGAATTGCAAAAAGCGCAGGTAGCGTACGACACATTAGCGAAAAAGATTGAAGAGAACGAGCGCCTGCTGGAGCAGAGCGAGCAGGATTTGAAACAAGCACAAGAGCGATATGATGAATTTGCCCAACTCCAACTGCAGCACCCTTCAGTGGACAGTGCCCTTGAGGTTATACACAAAGAAATAGCGGTCCGGGAGCGGTTGATGGATGATTTGTGGGTACAACTTGAGGCGTTAGAGCTACGTCAAACGGTAGAGTTAAAAGCTCCGTTCGACGGCGTAGTCGTCCCACTTTATGGCAGGGCAGGCGAGGTTGTTTTACGCAGGTCGGGTGAGTCTATTTTACGCAGGCAGGGTGAGGTTGTTTTAGCCGGCGAGTCGATACTTGCCATAGCAGAGGCCAGGCCCAGTGAAATAATCGCCTATGCCACCGAAGAACAAATAGACCAGGTTCAGGAAGGAATGGGGGTTACGCTTATCAACAAGACGGCGAACAAAGTTACGATTGTGGAGTCTCAAGTAGTGTATGTCGGGCCGACTATGGAAAGAAAGCCGGAACGGTTGTGGCAAAATCCGAACATTCCTGAATGGGGACTTCCCATATCGATAGAAATTCCCTCGGACCTGAAACTGGTCTCAGGTGAGTTAGTGGGAATAAGAAGATTGTAGGCGGAGGAATTCGGCAATCCGCTATCCCGCCACAGGATGACGGATTTGGCGGACCGGGGAGGGATACCAGATATATGATTTGCAATTATTTTACCAAAAAATTGGTGTGTTCGATTATGGTCGGCCTGATGGCTTTGTTTGGCTTGGCTGGGTGCAGAACTCAGCAAGACTATAAAGCGGAAGCCGACGAAAAGGTTTATAAAATCATTGAACAGAAATGGCAGAAGGAATTCGGCAGCCAGGTTAACTTCAAGATTAGCGATACCGAGCCATCGCCCAATGACATTCAAATCGAAAAAGTCATCCCTGCCTCAGGCGTGCTTGGCCTCCCGCAAGCAGTAGCCCTGGCAACAGCACATAACCGCCTGTATCAATTAGAGAAAGAATTACTTTATACAACGGCTTTGGATTTGAGATTGACCCGACATGAGTTTGAAACAAAGTTTTTCAGCGGTGGAAGGCAAGCGTACGGCAAAGAGGGTGACGAGGAAGGACTCGGCGGCGAAGCAGACTTCGGTTTTGAGCGGCTGCTCGCCGACGGTGCGAGAATCGGCGCAAAAGTAAGTCTCGCCTGGTTCAGTGTGCTCACGGGCGACGTTAGTGGCGGGCTGGCCTCCATCCTGAGCACAACCTTGATACAACCTCTGCTTCGCGGAAGCAACCGTAAAATCGTCCAGGAAAATCTCACCCAGGCCGAACGCAACACGCTCTATCAGGTGCGTTCGTTCAATCGGTTCCGCAAAACGTTCGTGGTTGGGGTCATCACTCAATACTATTGGGTTCTGCAGAACTTTGACGCGGTAGAAAATGCGCGCCAATATTACAAGACTCTTGACGAGATGTATGGGCCGGTCGAGAAATTGGTCAATGCAGGACGTTTGCTCAGTCTGGAGCTGGACCGCATCCGCCAGGAGAAGCTCGAAGCCTGGGATATTTATGTTCAGGCACAAAAGGAATACAAGCAGGCACTGGATGAGTTCAAGTTTTGGCAGTTGAGTTTACCGGCAAATGTTGAATTCCAATTAGATGTTAATGAGCTTGAAGTTTTAAGGTCGGTGGTGCGGTCTATGCCCGAGTTTTCCGAGGCCGAGGCCATTGAAGTGGCATTGGTCGAGCGTCTTGACCTTGCTAACAGCGGCGACGCCATCGCTGATGCCGAGCGTAAGGTTCTTGTCGCCGCCGATGGTCTTCGTGGCGAATTAAACCTTTTCGTTGGTGTGGATGCTACCTCACTTTCAGACTCTTCAGAACTAGCAGGCGTAGGTGCTTTAGATGATGACTTTACCACCGACCGAGATCGTTTCAATCCACTGAGACGTTTGCGTGACAACAATCCGCTGAGAAGTTTTCTTAACGAGTCCGAGATTGGTATCGATGTGGAGCTGCCGCTGGACAGAGTGCTTGAACAAAACATATATCGCAAAGCTTTAATAGCCCTGAGCCAGCGTCAGCGCGAGTATGAGGAAATGTCCGATTGGGTAACATTGGAAGTGCGCCAGGCCTACCGGGACCTGACGGAAGCAGCCGAACGCTACCGTGTTCAGTCAGAAGGCGTCGCATT
>CAZWKM010000013.1:8229-16549 GCA_964634165.1 uncultured Pirellulales bacterium
GCAGCGATGATTGGAGACCGCATCTATTGGATTACTTCGCACGGTAGAAACAAAGACGGGAAAATGCGGCCAAACCGGTACCGTTTTTTCGCCACCTCGGTTAAAGTCCAAAATGACAACGTTACTATCCGCCCCGTAGGTATCCCCTGCCGAACCCTCATCCACAGTCTGGTTAAAACCGCCGCCGGCATCCGGTTGGAATTAGAGAGGGCGACTCGATTTGATGCAGCGAAACTTACAAAACAGCAGCGCAAAAATCTTGCGCCCAAAAAAGAGGGCCTTAATATTGAAGGGCTTTGTGCTTCACCTGACGGCAAGACAATCTACATTGGATTCAGGAACCCTCGCCCTCACTCAAAAGCAATTGTCGTTCCACTAAAAAACGCGAGACGGATAATTGAAAGAGCAGAGCCACCAATTTTTGGCACGCCTGTTCTTTGGGATTTGGGAGGTCTCGGTATAAGAAGCATGGAGTATTCTCATTCCCATAAGGCATATTTCATTGTTGCCGGCCCACATAACGAGCAGTCAGGATTCGCCTTATATCGTTGGTCAGGTGAAAAAGACCGCACACCGACGCTGGTGCGGGAATTAAATCCGGATGAAAGCAGTTTTAATCCCGAAGCATTAGTCGCCTTCAAAAATTCAGCCGGGTTTTTGCTGCTTAGTGATGACGGCACTTTGGTCATCAATGTTTCTGCACCCTCCGAATGTATGGAAGGAAAATTGAGTAAAGATGGAAAGTGCTTGAACAAGTACCTGACCGACCAAAACAAAAAACACTTCAGGGCAATTTGGCTGGAGCTATAATGCTTATGCCTTTTGCCCCGTTGCCCTGTAAGCTAATCTTTTCCCGTTTACGCTCTTACCAACTTTTTAGATTAGGCATAACTCATTCTACTTGGTCTCAAAAAAAAGTTGATAATCGTGGAAACTACGGGTTTTTAAGGTGAAGCCGCATTTGCTTGTTTTTTGCTTAACCTGGCCCAGATTTATGCCGATAATGCATCCGAGATTCACAAAGGACGTATGAGTTAAAAAAGGAGATTAAAATGGGAATTCAAAACTGGTCGGAGAATATCGTCCTTGTGGACCTGCCACAGGAACCAGAGATGTCTGACGAGCTCAAAAGCGTTATTGAAATCGTGCGTGACAGAGGTGACTGTGACGTGGTAATTGATTTTTCCAGCGTCGATATTGTAACTTCTTCAAGTCTCTCGAAGCTGCTGAAGTTGCGCAAGATGTTGGCCGATTGTGCGCATCGGCTTGTTTTTTGCAGCGTTGCCGCTGTTACCAGGGGTATCTTTACGGTAACCGGCCTTGACGGAATTTTTGAGCTTGCTGATGACAAGTTTGTTGCCCTGGCCGGCTTGCAGATGGTCAGTTAGCCGGTAAGCTCGGAATAAGGAGCTTGACATCCGGCTTGTCTTTCCAGATTTTATCACCATACATTTCTATTAAGGCTATCGTCAGGCTCATTGCTGTATGCAGTCCTCGCAACCTCTTTCTCCTGCTCTTGCCGCCGTAGAAACTTCTTCCCGTACACCTGACTTTGGCAGAGTAAAGCAGAAATTGTTTCCTTGCCTGTCTCCACTTTCAACCCATATACATCCACCATGCGTCTCCAGTAATTCTTTAGCTATCGGCAGGCCCAGGGATAAGTATTCTTCTTCGCCGTAATGGAGCTGTCTTTTAATCTGGTCAAGACGATTAAAAATCCTGTCTATCTCACTGCTTTCTATACTCGGGCCGTCGTCTTGCACCTCCACGGCAATTGCATTGCCAACATCTTTTACTCGTACGCCAACATGACCATTTGGAGGAACAGTCTTTATCGCATTGCTAACAAGATTGGTCAGTACCCGCACTATCTTGTCACGGTCTGCCTCAATAACGAGCTCGGAATCAGGCATAAAGCTTTTTAATTCAATATCTCTTTTGGCTGCAAGCGGAGCTAAAGCTTCTACAACCTCTGAAACAACCGAGCGAAGACCAAGCTCGGTCAGCTCCAATTTCATCTTGCCGGCATCAATCTGTGAAATGTCAAGAAAGTCACTAATAATCCCTCTGACTCTGTCGATATTCCTGTCAGCCAATTTCAGATTATTATGTAACTCCGAGCCAACTTCCCCCAGAGTACCTCTCATAGCGCCGGAGATAATATTCTTGAACTCGGATGTCAGTGTCGTCAATTGATGGCAAACCGCAATAGCAAGCTCACTTTTTAGCTCATTTCGTCCCTCCAATTCCAGATTTTTGGTTCTAAGTCCATCCTCTATGAGAAGGTGTTCCGAAATGTCACGAGACACTCCGACAACCGCGACTTCGTTCCCATTTGAATCCCTGATGATTGACCTCGAAAGAGAAACCGGAAATACGCTGCCGTCTTTTCGTTTGTGGTAAAACCCAACTTCCCACGCGCTTCTAACAATTTGGAAAACGCTTCTCGTATGCTCACTTTGAGGTTTTCCTATCCAGAGAATATTGCTGTCTTTTCCAATAACGTCTTCCTTCTTGTATCCGTAACTTTCACAGAATGCTCTGTTCACGAAGATAATCTTGTTCTCCATATTCGTAATATAGATACTGTCATTGGTGCTCATAATAGCGCCTGACAGCAATTGCAGTTTCTCTTCCGCCTTCTTGTGCTTGACGGCATTTTCGATTGTTATTGGAACAGCTTTGAGATAGTTTCGTTCGACGTCTTTTATTAGATAATCATAAGCTCCGGCCTTCCAGGCCTTGACGGCTATTTCTTCACTACCAGTGCCGGTGACAAATATAGTGGAAATATCCCTCGCCGAATCCAGAATATCAAATGCTGTACCATCTCCAAGCAGGTAATCTACAATTGCAACGTCGAATCTCTCGGAAGCCAGTATACTCTTGGCCTCTGAAACAGACCCGGCTATAGTGCAATCATATGGAAGATTTTCGCCTTTAATTAGCCGCTTAAAGGCCTTTTGATCCAGTTTATCGTCTTCAATCAGCAAAATTTTGTATCTTGTATTTTCCATAGTCTTATTCTCCATCTGGTAACTCGCTTAAAGTCCAGTACAAGTCAAGTACCCTGATTGCCTCTACGAACCTCTTATAATCAACGGGCTTGACGATATAACCGGCGACACTGAGATTGAAGCTTTCTGTTACATCCTGCTCTTCTCTCGATGTAGTCAGCACTACAACAGGAATCTTTTTCAACCCCTCCTCCCCTTTTGTGATTTTCAAGAATTCGATGCCATTCATCTTAGGCATATTCAAATCTAAAAGAATAACACACGGCTTTTTATTGCTCTCGTTTCGTAAATAATCCAACGCCTCCTCGCCGTTGACCGTGTGAACCAGTTGATTTGTAACCTTCAAATCCTTAAGTGCACGCTTAACCGTCATCGCATCTATTCTATCATCTTCAACTAACAATATTGGCTTCGAGCTTCGTATCATTTGCAACCTCACTTTCTGGCTTTGGCAGCGTAAAGAAAAAGGTGCTTCCTTCACCCGGTTTTGATTCCACCCAAATTTTACCACCATATAACTCTACGATTTTCTTTACTACGCTAAGGCCCACCCCGGTACTTTCAACTTCATCACGCGGCGATAACGTCTGAAATATCCGAAAGATTTTTCCGAAGTGTTTTTCTTCAATTCCAGGCCCGTTATCAGCGACACTGAACTTCCAAAAGCCGTCCTCTTCGACACAGCCGATTTTTATCCGGCCCTGTGGCTTATCCGTATATTTCACAGCATTGCTCAGCAGATTCTGGAACACTTGCATAATGCGGGTCTCTCCACACTCAACTACCGGCATCTCGTTTTCGACTGTAATCTCAATATTTTCCGGCGGAGCGACCGTATCAATAACATCTGGAACAAGCTCATTCAGATTTACCTGAATCTGCTCTTCTTTTACACGTCCAACCCTTGAATATTGAAGAACACCATCAATCAAATTATGCATTCGGTCAACCCGGCTCGAAAGCAAATTCATTTGCTCTCTGCCCTGCTCATCAAGCTTGTCCGCATAATCAGTTGATATCCAGTCGGCCAGGGTCTTAATCCCACGAAGCGGCGCCTTCAAATCGTGTGAAACGATATACGCAAAATCCTTTAATTCCTGATTGATACTTTCCACTTGTTCGAAAAGCTTGGCCTGCTTCTCCTCCGCTCGCTTACGCTCGGTGATGTCGCGCGCGACGGCTAACATATAACTGTCCTTTTCCTGTTCTATAAACTTGACATTTATCTCTACGGGGAATGTTGTGCCGTCTTTGCGCTTATGCCGGCCTTCCAAAACCATATACCCTTTTTTCCGGACTTCCTTTACGTGTTCAGTCCAGGCAGAATCATCCGGTATAACCTCCTCGATGTCTTTGACGCCCATCTCGAGTAATTCTTCTCGCGTATGCCCAAGGCTCTCACATGCTCTGTCGTTCACATCCAGGAAACGACCCCATTTAGGCTCCAAGAGAAAAATACTGTCATTCGACTGGTCTATCAGATTTCGAAATAGTTGCAGTTTCTCCCCGGTCTTTTTGCGTTCTGCGATTCTGCCCAGATGTTCAGCAATCGTATCCAACAAATCACACTCTTCTTTAAGAAACGAGCTTTGGCCGTTCTCCGCTTTCTCGCCAAGGTAGTAAACCTCAATAGCTCCTGCTTTGTCTCCGCGTACCTCTATCGGAGCGTACTGACTCAATTCACTTTTTTTGAAATTATCTGTTTTGTACCGCACCCCTTCGAAAGTGATTCTTACGCAGGTTTTATCAGATTCCTGGTATGCGTTGTGAATCAGGTCGCCCGTTTCCTCAAATATCTGTTCCAACGAAATCCCCGGCTGCTCAATAAGTTTTGAAAGCCCGAACAGACATTTAAGTTCCTTAATCCGCTCCTCTAATGTCTTTTGAGCCGACGTTCGCTGCTCAACTTCACCTTCGAGTGTTGCGTTCGATGACGATAATTCTGCCGTGCGCTCCTGCACCTTTTCTTCAAGCTGTTTATGAGATTCTTTTAGCTTTAAGTGAGATTCTTTTAATTTGCCGGCCATCTCATTGAAGGATGCAGCAAGTTCGCCGATTTCATCATTTGACTTTACCTCAATCCGGGCCTCGAGGTTCCCCTTGCCGATCTCGATTGCAGCGTCTCTTAATTTAGTTATGGGTCTTGATATCGTCCGGGAAAAGATTAGTGAAGCCGCGATGGCAATGACAACGATAGTTATGGAGATGGCTGCCATTGCGTTTCTCAGTTGAATAACCGGTGCAAAAGCAACCTCGACAGGAACACGCACAATCATGGCCCAACCGCTGCCGGGAAAATCCAGATGGCCATGTTCATGAGCATGAACACAGAAATAGGTATCACCTTCAAGAGGATCACGGATTGTTGTTATTGCTTCATCCTCGGCGATAAGTATGGCTTTGAATTCTTTGTGCTCCAGTAAATTGTCCTTGAGAATCCCTTTTCGATTATAGTTGGAATAGAGCAGCAGCCCATCGGCGTCAATAAGGTCTATTTCCAGACCTTCCGGGCCTTCCGGTTTCCGCTGGTCATCGTGGGTGTGACCGGCAAGCTTCGGGGCTATCAGATCATGCAGCTTTGAGAGTGGCATTCTGGCAACGACAAGCCCAAAAGCTTCGCCGTTTTTATCTTTAACAAGCGATGTAAAAGTAATAACCGGAATTTTTAATGATTCTGACATTGCTATGTTAAAACGAAGTTCCTTGCCCAAGGCATTCTGGAAGCGTAACGTGGACTTGTGCTGTTTGCCGAGTTTCAGCCCGGAGGTGTCAGCTATCCTTATCCTGTTCAGATCGAAAAACGAAAGAGAGGTATAAGTTTTATATTCGTTTCTGTATTCTATCAATCTGGTGGCGATTTGCTTTGGAGTAGATTCCGGCGAACTGATTATCGAATCGGTAGACAGCACCTTCATGGCGGCGATTCGCTCGAACAGTGTCCTGTCAATCGTATCCAAAGTGCCGGCCGCGTAAGATTGCATTTCGCGATCTATTTGTTTTTCCAATGCTTTATGGCTTAATGTATACGCCACAAACGAGACAACAGCGACAACGCTGACAGTAATCGAAAGCAACAGAATGGATAATTTCGCTGAAAATTTCATTTGTTTATTTCTCTATTTTTGGCCAATTCGTTTATAAATCTCGGCTCGATTATTTCGTCAAGATTCGGCTTTTGCGACAATTGGCCTCTGTTTAAAAAGAACCCAGCGACATACTCACCAATGTAGTATATGGAGGTTGACTTTTCCGTTTTCTTCATTGCCTCTACGTTTTCTTTCAGATCGGGATGGCGAACTCCATCAACACCGTCAGCCATTTCTTCTTCGGTCATGTTTTCAGCTTTTGCCATAATGGCAATTGCCTCGGCCCTGTTCGTATAAAGAAAATCTCTTGCCTCTAAGATAGACTTAGCTATTCGCTGTATATCAGTCGGTCTTTCTTTTATTATCTTAGAATTAAATGCCAATACATCTGTTATTATGCCAGGGACATCTCCCGCCTTGCCAAGTATCTTATAACCTTTTCTTAAAGCTTGTGATTTAGTTGGCTCCCATGTGTGACCGGCATCTATTCTGCCTTCTTCCAATGCAGCTAAAACATCGTGTGCTGGAATATTTTCAAATCGAACATCGCTTTCTCTTAAGCCCGCTTTTTCCAGTGCCTTCAGAACAAACATGTGTGAGAACGTATTAACGCCTTCAAAGCTTACGATTTTGTCCTTCAGGTCCGCCAGCGAGCTGTATTCGGGCCTCCCAATAATCACATCACCTGTATCAGAGTAGTCAGCCACATAAATTATCTTTGTCCGAATACCCTCAGAATTAAACATCACCACATCAGGAACCAACGTAAAAACACCATCCACTTCTACATCCCTGTACAGCTGAGTTGATTCAGTAATTTGCTTTTTCAGTACCAGTTCAACTTCTACGCCATTCTTTTCAAAAACCCCTTTTTCCTGTGCTATAAAGGCATGAGCATAACCCGGCCAAATGTTTATGCTGATTTTGATGGCTTGTTTTTTTTCGGTTTTGGAGCATCCGGCAACTGTGAAGATAATTGCCAAGACCGCCAATAAAAGCATTATTTTTTTCATACTCCTTCCCTCGCTTTCCACATATCTAAAACCTCTTCGACGCCCTGATACCGGCAAAGAAGAAATCGCTGTCCGTCCCGTACGCGTCGGTAGCACGTATGTCATCACTGAGCAGTGTCACGTAGCTCACACTCGGAGCTACCGTGAAGCCTGCTATCTCCACCGGAAAAGAGAGCGAAAACGTAAAATCATTGAGCTTGCTCTGGTCAGTCCCCCAATAATACTTATTGTAAGACCCGCTGCCCCATCCTAAGCTTGCGCCGATTTCCATTCCAAGGGGCATATCCTTTCCAAGCTCAGCTATTCTTTCAGCACTGTAGGCTACGGCGAGTGAAACGTACGTTCCCTCTGCCTCATCCACATCATGAAAGAACGTTACAGAGGGCTTCAACGGCAAGTCAAAGCTAAGCCCTGCGTAAACTTCGGTAGTGTCTTTGACCTTCGTACCCGGAAAATTGTAGTAGCCTGCGCCAATGGAATAATTGACACCTTCAAGGCTCGGCAAAGTGCCCGAATAGTCTAGTGAGTAATCAAGCTCTGAAAAATCGCCGCTATTTCCATTAATGCTGGTCAGTTCAAGGTTACCCCAAATCGCTGCAGTCAAGCCTCTGTAACTGACGCTCAACCCCGGCTGAAAAACTGGGTCATCATCAACATTTTGTCCCCGCCAGATGTATTTGCTGACGTAGTCAACCGTAAGCTCAAAATCAAGTTCACTCTCACCGAAAACCGCCCCCGTTCTACACACCAACATACTCAAGCCCACGATTAGATATCCCGGCTTTTTCATATTCATGATAACATCTTCTTAAAATGCCGCGTTCTTTCGCAACAAAAACCAGTAGCAGCGTTTTTTGTCCTCAATTGCCGGAATTGGAATCCGTTCACTCATTCTATAGCCCGTTTATAAGCCCTTATAGGCCTTCACAGGATTTGCCAGGACACTGAACACTCAAAGACGTCTTCTGACCCCCAATTCAAAACCCCCGGTAAACAAATGGCTTTTATTCCATCCGTTTCAGAAAAATTATCGACATATCAGGGTGGTCATTTCAGAAGAAATATCTTTTTTTGGGGAATATGTTAGAAATATTTGTCCTATATTTCCGGACGTAAAATCCTTGAGTTCTTCCTTGCATAGACGGTTACAGTGGAACCAGGCCCAATTTTGTACGGTGGTGTCGAATCCCGTTAGGAATCGCTC